>NZ_JACBXB010000045.1 GCF_013870575.1 Pseudonocardia pini | reverse complement strand
GTCCCGCGGTCCCGTGTCCGGCCACCACACCTGCCGACCGAACACCGCACCCGTCGTCGCGAGCAGCGAGGGCCACCGGGCGACGTCCGACCCGTCGAGCACGAGCCCGACGCCGTCGTCGGAGTCCCCCTGGCGCGGCGGCCGCCCCAGGCAGTCGACCACGGCGGCCAGCGCGTCGGTCATCCGGCCGAGCATCTCCCAGAGCGAGTCCGGCACCGGGGCGCCCGCCTGCACGGCCTCCGCCGCCGCGGCGAGCCCGAGCTCGAGGACCAGCCCGTGGTAGTCCGAGGCCAGCTCCCGGTTCAGCCCACTCGGGAACGTGTTGGTCCGCACGACGGCGTCGAGCGCGGCGGTGGCCTCCGCACGCCATCGGGGGGACTCGGGGTACCACGGGAAGGCACACGCGGCCGCGACCCTGCCCGCCTCCTCCGCGACGGCGTGGTTGTTCGCCGAGGACCCCCGGCTCGGGAAGGCCGCGAGCCACCGCTGGTGCATCAGGATCTGGTCGACGGCCACGGGATCGTCCTCGAACAGTGCCGCCGCGCCGGGCCAGCCGTCGAGCAGCCGGCGCACCCACACCCACGAGATCAGGCGGATGCCGAGCTCGATCCCGCTGATCCAGTGCACGCCCCGCAGCGGGGGGTTCGCGGCCCACCACGAGCGCAGGTGGTCCGCGACCCGCTCGGCGTAGCGGTCCTCCCCGGTCACGGCGTACGCCGCGGCGAGCACCGTCAGGTACTGGTGGCGCGAGGGCTCCCAGAGCTGTTTGACGTCCCCGACCGCCTCCTCGTCCCGGTACGGCACGTCGGCGGCGTAGCGGTCGGTCGGTGCGCGGCGGCCCGTCTTCGGGTCCCACGACCAGTCCGGCAGCACCATGTCGGTGCGCGGCACGCCGAAGAACTCGGCCTGCCCGGCCATCAACCGGTCCGCGGTGCGGCACAGCGCGGCCCGCGCCGCGGGCGAGACGGCGGCGAAGGTGTCGGCGGGCAGCGGACCGGCGAAGGTCCGGATGGCGAGCCACTCCCGCGGGTCCGGTGCGTGGTCGAGCTCGCGACGCCAGGCGCGCAGCCGGGCGGCCGTGCCGAGCCGCCCGCCGACCTCGCGGGGGCTCATCCGGGACAGCCGGCGCAGGTACCAGCGGGGATCCATCATGAGACGCCGCTCCCGGTCGAGGTCAGGTCGACCGGGCCCCGCGCCCCGAGCGCGGTCTCGACGGCGAGGGTGGCCCGTGTCGTCGCCGCGAGCGAGCCGAGGTCGATCGGCATCGGGGCACCGTCCCGGACCGCGGTGAGGAACGCCTCGAGCTCGGCGGCCTGGCCCTTGTCCCGCCCGCGCCGCAGCCGCGGGGAGGACCAGCCCCGCCGCCCGACGACGGCGGAGCGGGCGAAGTCGTCGAGCGTCAGGACCTTGCCGTCGGCCAGCAGGTCCAGCGACTCCTTGCGGAACCTGGTCGAGCCGGAGGTGACGTAGCTGACCACCGCGGTGGAGCCGTCCGGGTACTCCAGGGTGACCTGGAGGTCGGAGCGGTCCGGGGTGCCCACCGCCGACACGGCGACCGGGTCCGCCCCGAGCAGCCAGCTCACGGTGTCGACGAAGTGCCCGCCCTCGCCCGCGAAGCGTGAGCCCTCGGCGGCGGACCGCAGGTACCAGCTCTGGCCCTCGAGCCGCCCCGCGTTGACCAGGTACCGCACCGACGCGGGCCCGACCCGCCTGCCGAACCGCTTCCGCGCCTCGACCAGCAGGGGCGCGAAGCGGCGGTTGAAGCCCACCTGGAGCCGGTCGTTGCCGCTCTCCGCCACGGCGTCGAGTACCGAACGGAGCCCGGACTCGGACAGGGCCAGCGGCTTCTCCACGAACACGGCCTTGCCCGCGAGCAGCGCCCGGCGGGTCAGCGCGGCGTGCGAGCTGTGCCGCGTCACCACGAAGACGGCGTCGACGCGCGGGTCCGCCAGCGCCGCGTCGAGATCGGTGTCGGCGGTGTCGAAGCCGAACCGCCGCTGGGCGTTGGCCCCCGACAGCGCCGAGGTCGTGACCACCCGGCGGAGCACGACGTCGTCGCGGCCCGCGAGGTGGGGCAGCAGCATCGACGACGCGTAGTTGCCCGCGCCCACGAAGGCGAGCTCGAGCGGACGCCCCGTCACCGGGCTCGGGGCCGCGCGGGGCACGGCGACGGGTGTCGGGACGACCCTGATCCGCGGGGACTCCGCGGTCTGCTCGGCGGTGTCCGGGGCCGGGGCGGGCGGCTCGTAGCCGAACAGGACGGCCACGGCCTTCAGGTCGCCCGCGGCGAGCCGACCGTAGGTCTCCACCGCGGAGTCGAAGGGGGCCACCTCGGAGATCAGCGGTTCGACGTCCACCCGGCCCCGCGAGACGAGGTCGAGGAAGCACTCGATGTTGCGGCGCTCGGTCCACCGCACGTAGCCGATGGGGTAGTCCCGCCCCTCCAGCTCGTACTCCGGGTCGTACCGCCCGGGTCCGTAGGAGCGGGAGAACCGGACGTCGAGCTCCTTCTCGTAGTAGGCGTTCCACGGCAGGTCGAGGCGGCACTTCCCGATGTCGACGACCCGGGCCCGGTCCCGGCTCAGCCGCGCGGCCAGCTCGACCGGCTCGTTGCCGCCGCCGCCCGCCGCGAGGTAGGTCTGGTCGACACCGTGCCCGCCGGTGATCTCCGCGACCGCGGCGTCGACGACGCCCGAGGCGGCGTCCCCGCAGACCAGGGCCCCGAGCCGCTCGGCGAGGGCGCAGCGCTCCAGGTCGGGGTCGACGCCCACCACCCGTACGCCGGAGGCGACCAGGAGCTGGACCACGAGCTGGCCGATCAGGCCGAGCCCGATCACCGCCGCGACGTCCCCCAGCTGCGGCTCCCCGCGGCGCACCCCCTGCATCGCGATCGCCCCCACGGTGCCGAACGCGGCGTGCCGTGCCGGGAGGCCGTCGGGGACCCGGGTGAACAGGTTCGTGGGGACCCAGTTCCACTCGCCGTGCAGGGCGTGCTCGTTGCCCGCGCAGGCGACCAGGTCGCCGACCTTGACGTCGCGGACGCCCTCGCCGACCTCCTCGACCACGCCGCAGAGCGAGTAGCCCAGCGGCGTGTAGGAGTCCAGCTTGCTCGACACCTTGCGGTAGGTCGCCGCCACTCCGATCGTCGACGCGCTCTGCACCACCTTGGCGACCTGGTCGGGCCGCGCCCGGGCCTTCGCGAGCAGGGACATCCCGGCCTCGCCGACCTTCATCAGCTCGGTGCCGGTGGAGATCAACGAGAACAGCGTCCGGACGAGGACCCCGCCCGGTTTGCAGGTCGGGGCGGCCACCTCGACCAGGGCCAGCTCGCCGGACTTGTAGTTCTGGACGACTTGTCTCACAGTGCGTTCCCCATCTACGCGGCGTGGGCGCCGTCGGCGACGACCGCTCCGCGGTACCAGTGCTCGAGCGTGACGATGTGCCAGAGGTGCTTGGACCGGTCCTCGCGGCCGGTCGCGTCCTCCTCGACCAGGCGGCGCAGCGCCGCGCGGTCCAGGAGGCCGGAGGAGACCAGCAGCCCGTCCTCGACGGTCTCGCGGACGAGGCCTGCGAGGTCGCGGCTCATCCAGGCCCGCAGCGGGGCGCTGAACAGCCCCTTCGGGCGGTACACGATCTCCGGGGGGAGGACCGCGAGGGCGGCGCGCTTCAACGCGGCCTTGCCCTGCCGTCGCTCGATCTTCTGCCCGCCGGGGACCCGGAACGCGGCGCGGACCACCTCGACGTCGACGAACGGCACCCGGACCTCGGTGGACGCCGCCATGGTCGCGCGGTCGGTGTAGGTCAGGTTCAGCCCGGGCAGGAACATCCGGGAGTCCGCGAGGCACATCCGGTTGACGTGGTCGGTGAGCTCGTTGTCCCAGTACGTGCGCGCGTGCTCGGCGAGGACGTCGTCGACCGCGGGACCGAGGTCGGGGTGCACCAGGTCGAGCAGCTCGGCCCGGTCGTACATCGTGTAGCTGCGCCGGAAGGCCTCCTCCTCCGGGAGGTCGGCGAAGGAGACGAAGCGTTTCGCGAAGCGGGCCGAGCGGTAGCCGCGGCGGGCCGAGGCGACCGGCAGGGCGCCGACGACGGACCCGACCGAGCGTCGGACGCCCGCGGGCAGCCGCCGGTACCGGATGGACAGGGTGTTGGCCAGGTGTTTGCGGTAGCCGGCGAACAGCTCGTCCGCGCCCATCCCGGACAGCATGACCTTGATCCCCGAGGCCCGGGCCGCCTCGCAGATCAGGAACGAGTTGATCGCCGCGGGGTCCCCGATCGGCTCGTCCAGCGCCCGCGTCATCCGGGGGAGCAGGTCGAGGACGTCCGGGGCGATCCTGATCTCGCGCAGGTCGACCCCGAAGCGCTCGGCGACCAGGCGCGCGTACCGCAGGTCGTCCGGCATGGCCTCGAACCGCGCGTCCTCCTCGCGGAAGGAGATCGTGTACGCCGCGATGCCGGGGGAGTCGCGCGCGGCGAGCGCGGTGAGGTAGCTCGAGTCGAGCCCGCCGGAGAGGAACGTGGCGACCGGGACGTCGGCGAGCAGGTGACACCGGGTGGAGTCGGCCACCACCTCCCGGAGCTCCTCGACGGAGATCGGCTCCTGCGCCGCGCCCGCCTCGGCCACCTCGCGCAGCGACCAGTAGGTGGCGCGCTGCGTGCTCCCGTCGGGCCGGAACCGGACCCAGGAGCCGGGCGGCAGCTTCTCGGCCTCCCGGTAGGCGCACCGCGAGTCCGGGACCCAGTAGTAGAGCAGCGAGGCGACCATCGCCGACCCGTCCACCGTCAGACCGCCCGGCAGGGCGCCCGCGAGGGCCTTGAGCTCGCTCGCGAAGGCGACGCCGCCCTCCCGGTGGACCAGGAACAGCGGCTTGATGCCCAGCTGGTCGCGGGCCAGCACCAGCTCGCCGGTGCCCTCGTCGAAGACGGCGAAGGCGAACATCCCGCGCAGCCGGGGGAGGCAGTCGGTGCCCCACCGACGCCAGGCCTGCAGCAGCACCTCCGTGTCCGACGTCCCGCGGAAGCGCACGCCGAGCCCGGTGAGCTCGGCCCGCAGCTCGGGGGCGTTGTAGAGCTCGCCGTTGTAGCTCAGCGCGAGCCCGGCGGCCACCATCGGCTGGGCCCCCGTGGGGGACAGGTCGACGATCGACAGCCGACGATGGCCCAGGTGGACCTCGCCCGCCCCGGCCCGGTGCCGGTAGGTGCCCGCGCCGTCCGGCCCGCGGTGCGCGAGCGCCGTGGTCATCCGGGCGGTGACGGGCCCGCCGTCGGGTCGGAGATAGGTGCCGGCGATGCCGCACATGGATGGGGGCCTCCTCAGCCGCGGGTCAGACCGTCGTACACGCCGACGTAGGCGGGGACCTGCGTCCGCCAGGCCAGCTCCTTCTCGACCCGTTCCCGACCGACCTTGCCCATCTCGGCCCGCCGGGCGTCGTCGGCCAGCAGGTCGAGGACGGCGTCCCCGTACTCCTCGATGCTGTTGGGCGTGGCGTAGACGGCGGCGTCCCCCGCGGACACCCGGGTCTCGACCAGGTCGAAGGCGACGACGGGGAGCTCGAAGGCCATGTACTCCATGGTCTTGTTCATCGTGGACACGTCGTTGAGGGCGTTCTTCGGGTCCGGCGAGAGCCCGATGTCGGCGGTCGACATCAGCTCCCGGACCTCCGCGTCGGGCAGCCGCCCGGTGAACCGGACGTAGTCGTCCAGACCGAGCTCGGTGGTGAGCCTGCGCAGCTCGGGCGCCGCGTCGCCGTCCCCGATGAGGGTCATGCCGACGTCCGCCCGCCCCCGGACGCGCACGATGTGCTCGAGGGCCCGGATCGCCACGTCGACCCCGTCCTGGGGACCCATCACCCCGATGTAGACCAGGAGATGGTCGAACCCCCGCCGCAGCGCGGGCTGCGGCTCCCCGCGCTGCAGGCGGTCCGGGTCGGGGCCGGTGCGCACGACGGTGACCCGGTCCGGACGCTTCCGCCCGCAGGTGAGCGCGACCCTCCGGTACGACTCGTTGGTGGAGATGACGCGCGAGGCGAGCAGGTAGGTCACCCGCTCGGCGAGCAGCAGCGCGCGATGGGGGAACCGGGCGGGTTCGGCGAAGCGCGACAGGTAGAGCTCCGGACACAGGTCGTGCTGGTCGTACACCAGCTTCGCGCCGAGCACCTGGAACGGCAGCGTGGCGACCCAGAGCACGTCCGGCGGGTTGCAGACCTGCACGACCCGAAACGGCGCCCGCCGCCACACCCGGACCAGGCCCAGGAGCGTGCACAGGATCGAGTACGCGTACTCGGCCAGGAACATCACCTGGCGCGTGACCGGCGGGAACGCGCGGTAGGTGACGATGTGGACGCCCTCGAGGTCCCGCTCGGCCGGTTCGCCCGGCCCCCGCGGGCAGACGACCGACACCGCGTACCCCGCGTCGACGAGCGCGAGGCACTCCAGCCACACGCGCCGGTCGAACGGGACGGAGAGGTTCTGGACGACGATGCAGACGTGCCGCTGCCGCGATGCCCGACTCACCAGCCGACCCCCTCGTAGCCCGGCAGCGTCTCGAGCAGCGGACACGTCCCCGCGAGGTCGACCACGACCGGCGGCGCCGCGGCGATGACCGCGTCGATCACCTCCGACGACGTGGACGACACGAGGGCGACGTGGGCCCCGTCGAGCGCCTCCGCGGCCTGGTCGTGCAGCACCCGTCGCAGGTGCGGCAGCTTCGCGTCGACGTAGCGCAGGTTGGCCCCCGACAGCTTGGACATCGTCACGACCGGGTCGTGGATGCGGACGTCGAGCCCCTTGCCGATCAGCATCTCCGCCAGCGCCACGTTCGGGCTCTCCCGCAGGTCGTCGGTCATGTGCTTGAAGGACAGCCCGAGGAGGGCGACGACGCGGTTGCGTCCGCCAGCTTCGTCGACGGCGGCCACGACCCGGTCGGCGACGTCGCGCACGAGCATCTCGTTGGAGGTCAGCGTGCCCTCGAGGACGGGCAGGGTCACCGAGTTCATCCGGGCCAGGTACAGCAGGCTGCGGACGTCCTTGGGCAGGCAGGAGCCACCGAAGGCGAACCCCGGTCGCAGGTAGGCCGTGGACACGTTGAGCTGCCGGTCCTGGACGAAGACCTCCATGACGTCCCGGGCGTCGACGTCGAGCACCCGGTACAGCCGCGAGAGCTCGTTGGTGAAGGCCACCTTGAGGGCGTGGAAGGCGTTCGAGGCGTACTTCACGCTCTCCGCCGCCCGGATCTCCACGACGCGCACGGTGCAGTCGAGGAAGCCGAACAGCTGCCGCAGCACCGCGGCGGGGGCGGTCTCCGCGCCGATGACGAGCATCGGGGGCTCGAAGAAGTCGGCGACGCCGGAACCCTCGCGGAGGAACTCGGGGCACATCGCGACGTGCAGGTCCTCGCCGACGACCCGGCCCGAGGTGTGTTCCAGCAGGGGCCTGACGACCTCGTCGACCGTCCCGGGCGGAACCGTCGACCGGACCACGACGGTGTGCGGGCGGGAGGATCCGGCGAGCGCACGACCGATGTCCTCGACCACCCGTCGGAGAAAGGTCAGGTCGGTGCCCCCGTTCGCGGCCGACGGGGTGCCGACGCAGATCAGGGAGACGTCGGCGTCGACGATCGCCTGTTCGACCAGGGTCGTCGCGAAGAGCGACCCGGTGTCCACCGCGGCCCCGATGATCGCGTCGAGCTCCGGTTCGACCACGGTGGCGATCCCCCGGTTCACCGAGTCGACCTTGGTCGGGTCGGTGTCGACGCCGATCACGTGATGTCCCTGCCGGGCGAGACAGCCCGCCGTGACCGACCCGACGTAGCCGAGGCCGAAGAGGGCGACGTTGAGGGGCGTCACGACAGCGCCCCGCCGCACGGACCTGTCGGGGAGGACCGCGGTGTCGGCCTCGGCCGACCCCGGACGCGCCGGCACGCCGACGTGGGTGGAATCAGAACGCGTGTGCTCGCCATTGATGCTCACGTATGATCCTTTTGCCGTCGTCAGGAGCCCTCACCCATACGGGTGAGGGAGAGCTCCCTTCGACGCAGTGCTCGCACCGAATGTGGCGGCCGTTACAGCTTCCGAGGCCGCCGCGCCGCTAACGGGCACGCACAGTGCTCGAATGCCGGGGTCATGATCACGTCACGTGACTATCTGTTGCAGCCGAGTTGCCGCCTCCTTTCGGCCGGGTCACACGGTGCACGGCGTCGACGTCAGCGCGAACCGGATCACCGCGATCCGCGCGGGTCGGGTCGACCTGTCCGAGGCGGACCGCCGGGTCCTCGCCGCGGACCTGGGTTCGGAACGGTTCGTCCTCACCTCCGATCCGACGCACCTGGCCGAGGCGGACGCGGTGCTGATCTGCGTGCCGACCCCGATCGACCCCCCTCTCGTGCCCGACCTGTCGGCGGTCGAGGCCGCCTGCGCCGCCGTCGTGGGAGCGGCGCGGCCCGGCCAGACCCTCGTGGGCTCGTCCCGCAGCCGCCCCCCGCGCCACCACGGCGGGTGCGCGCGGGCCTGACCCACGCGCTCGGCACCCTCGCCCTGCTCGCGGGCTACCTCGTGGTCCACGCGGTCTGGCAGTGGAACACCGCCGCGGACCACTACGGCAGCATCCGCGGCCAGGTCACCACGATCGAGGTGCCTGCCTCGCCCGCGGACCTGGTCCAGGCCCTGCAGGCCGCGCCCGCGAGCGCCCGAGCGGTCCGGTGATGCTGACCTACCACGACATCGGCGACAGCCCGAGCCGGTACACCGTCACCCCGCAGCAGTTCGCCGAGCAGATGCGGCTCCTGCGCGACGCGGGCTGGGCGACCGCAGGCATGGACCAGGTGACGGCCTGGGCGGCCGCGGCCCCTACTAGTCCTCAGCCGGCGAACGACCGGGCGACCGCCATGACGTACTGCCCGTACCCGTTCTTCGCCTGTCGCTCGCCCAGCGCGTGGCACGCCTCGGCGTCGATGTACCCCATCCGCAGCGCGACCTCCTCGAGGCAGGCGATGCGGATGCCCTGGCGGTTCTCCAGGATCTGCACGTACTGGCCCGCCTCCTGCAGCGACTCGTGGGTGCCCGTGTCCAGCCAGGCGAAGCCGCGGCCGAGGTCGACGAGGCGGGCGCGGCCGTCCTCCATGTAGGCACGGTTGAGGTCGGTGATCTCCAGCTCGCCGCGGGGGGACGGGGTGAGGCGCTTGGCGCGCTCGACCGCCTCGCCGTCGTAGAGGTAGAGGCCGGTGATGGCGCGGTCCGAGCGGGGCTTCGCGGGCTTCTCCTCGATGGAGACCAGCCTGCCGGTGGGGTCGGCCTCGCCCACGCCGTAGCGCTCGGGGTCCCTGACCGGGTAGCCGAAGAGGACGCAGCCGTCGCCGTCGTGCCCGTGGCCGTGGCCGTGGCCGTGCCCGGGGGACCCGAGGCCGGCGCGGGCGTCGCGGAGCATGCCGGAGAAGCCGGGGCCGTGGAAGATGTTGTCCCCCAGCACGAGCGCCACGAAGTCGCCGTCGATGTGGTCCTCGCCGATCAGGAAGGCCTCGGCGATGCCGTTCGGCTCGGCCTGGGTGGCGTAGGTGAGGTCGATGCCGAACTCCGAGCCGTCGCCGAGGAGGCGGTGGAACATCGGCGCGTCCTCGGGGGTGGTGATCACGAGGATCTCCCTCATGTCGGCCAGCATCAGGGTGGACAGCGGGTAGTAGATCATCGGCTTGTCGTAGACCGGCAGCAGCTGCTTCGACACCCCACGGGTGATCGGGTGCAGCCGGGTGCCGGTCCCGCCCGCGAGGACGATGCCCTTCATGAGATGCCCTTCATGACAGGTAGGTCTCCAGGCTCTCGCGCCAGTCCGGCAGCGTGACGCCCGCCTTCTCGGCCTCGGTCAGGTCCAGGACGGAGTTGAGCGGGCGGGGGGCGGCCGCGGGCTTGTCCGCGAAGTACTCGGCGGTGGTCGTGTCCGCGACGTCCGTGCCCGCGCGGCCCGACCGCTCGAACACGAACCTCGCGACGTCCGCCCAGCTCACGGGCTCGCCGCCGTTGGTGAGGTGGTACGTGCCGGGTGCTGCGTCGAGGAGCGCGAGGATGCCTGCGGCGAGGTCGGCGGCCAGCGTGGGCCGCCCGATCTGGTCCGCGACGACGGTGGGGGAGACACCGCGCTCGGCCAGCGTGCGCATGGTGCGGGCGAAGTTCGCGCCGTCGCCGATCACCCAGGTCGGCCGGACGATCCAGTGCCTCGGGGTCACCGACACCGCGGCGTCCCCCGCGGCCTTCGACGCCCCGTAGGCGCTCAGCGGCGCGACCTCGGCGCTCTCGGGGATCGGACCCTCGTGGGTGCCGTCGAAGACGTACTCGGTCGAGACGTGCACCAGTCGGAGGTCGTGTGCGGCGGCCAGGCGCGCGAGGGCCGCGGGGGCGGTGGCGTTCACGGCCCAGGCGGCCCGCCGCTCCTGCTCGGCCTGGTCGACCTTCGTGTACGCCGCGGCGTTGAGGACCGTGTCGTAGGCGGCCCAGTCGACGGCGGCGAGTGCGGCGGGATCGGCGAGGTCGAGCTCCGCGCGGGTCAGGGCGGTCGCCTCGGGGAGGGCTCGGGTCAGGGCGCGACCGAGCTGGCCGCCTGCTCCCAGGATGATCGCGCGCACGGGCTCATCCTGTCAGGTGCGCCGCCCGCCACGCCTGGTGCACCTCGGGGCGCAGCCTGCCCTTGTCCGGCACCGGGATCCCGTTCTCCCGCGCCCACCGCCGCACCTCCGCCGTGCTCGGGGCGGGGGCCTGCGGGGCCTCGGCCAGCTCGGACGAGCCGCCGATCAGCCTGGCGGCCACGGTCTCGGTCTCCGCCCAGGTTCGGGCGGCGGCGAGGAAACGGTAGGTCCACTCCTCGGCCAGCGCACGGGTGTCGCAGAAGACGATCGGGACCGAGGGCCAGCGGACCTGCAGCTCGGCGAGGCCGTCCGCGATCCTGGCGGGGCGGACGAACTCCTGCTTGAAGATCGCCGAGTACCGCTCCTCGACGACGACGGCGGCGCGGGGCAGCGTGACCAGCTCGGTCAGCGCGAACCGCAGCCTGCCGTCGGACACGCTGCTGACGAGATCGGAGAGGCCCTTGCGCTCCACGGCGGCGACCACCCGGCCGTCCGCTCCGAGAACCGCGTAGTCCCCGCACACGAGGGCGCGCGTGGTGAGGGAGGTCTGCTGGTTCGGGAACGAGTAGGGGTACCGCTCGTGGGCGTCGACCAGGATCTCGAGGTCGGGGATTCCCGCAGCGCGGGCAGTGGGCAGCCGGACGTCCGGGCGGGCCTGCTTGCGGGTGCGCGGGGACTGCCAGAACACCATCTGCCGCCCACGGGCCCGGGTGTAGACGATCTGGGAGCGCTGCTCACGGCCTCGGTCTGCGACGACGTCGATCGCCGCCCCGCGCCGCGCGCAGGCCTTCAGGGCCACCCGTTCCACAATCTCAGGTTCGGCGGGCCACTCTTCGAGGCCCACGGGGTGGCAGTAGATCGCCTTCGTCCGCGGCCAGGTCTCCTTCGCCCGGAACACCAGGCCCTTGCCGAGCGGCAGTCGGACGAGGTAGGGCAGTGAGCTGTCCGGGTCCGGGTTGCGGGCGACGAGCAGGTCCACGCCCGGCAGTCTGCCGGCCCGGGTGCGGGACCCCCGCGGTCCCGGAGGCGACCTCCTCGGTTCCGCAGGGCGGCGCCACCGGCGGATCCGACAACCGTTCGCGAGGCGCGAGGTGGTGGGTGCCTGTGCGGTGATCTGGGGCTGGCTCGGGCTGGGGGTGGTGATCGCTGTTTCGGTACAGGGTGCCGCATTCACCGCGGTTGCAGGTGCCGGAGTGGTGATCATGGGCGGGTGGCTGAGGCTGCGGGGGTCGTGATCGCTGTTTCGGGCGCGGGAAGCCGCGCTCTCCGCGGTTGCGGGTGCCGAGGTGGTGATGATGGCCGTGCCGGTGTGCTCTGTCGGCTGCTGATCACTGCTTCGGCGCGGGGAGCCGCGCTCACCGCGGTGGCGGGTGCCGGAGCGATGATCATGACTGTGCCGGCTCGGGCTGCGCGCATGGCGGTGGCGCATCGGGGCTGCGCACCTACCGTCGCGTCGGCTCGGAGGTGCGCAGTTCGCGGAGCCAGGTGCCGAACTAGTGATCATGGTCGGGCGGCGCGGGCGCGGGGTGCCGCGCTCTCCGCGGTCATGGGGCCGGACCAGGCACGGCTGCAGAGCTTCCGCATCGACCTGTACGGCGCCAAGTCCGAGTCCTGGGACCTCACCATCGGGTCGCTCGTCGTCAGTCAGTAGCCTCGCCGCGTGCAGGTTCTGGTGTCGGGTGGGGCGGGTTTCATCGGGTCGCACTTCGTGCGGTCGCTGGTCTCGGGGGCGTATCCCGCGCTGGCCGGCGAGGTGCGGGTGCTGGATCTGCTGACCTACGCAGGGCGCCGGGAGAACCTCGCGGGCTACGACGTCGAGTTGGTGGTGGGGGACGTCCGTGACCCCGACGCCGTCGGGAAGGCCATGGTGGGCACCGACCTGGTGGTGCACTTCGCTGCGGAGTCGCACGTGGACCGCTCGATCACGGGGGCGGCGGACTTCGTGTCCACCAACGTGGTCGGCACGCAGGTGATGCTGCAGGCCGCGCTCGACGCGGGAGTGCGCAAGTTCGTCCACGTCTCCACGGACGAGGTGTACGGCTCCATCGCCGAGGGGTCGTGGCCGGAGACCGATCCGTTGCTGCCGAACTCGCCGTACTCGGCGTCGAAGGCGGGGTCCGACCTGTTGGCGCGCTCGTATCACCGCACGCACGGGCTGGACGTGTCGATCACCCGGTGTTCGAACAACTACGGGCCGTTCCAGTTCCCGGAGAAGGTCATCCCGTTGTTCGTGACCAACCTGCTCGACGGGCTGCGGGTGCCGTTGTACGGGGACGGGTTGAACGTGCGGGACTGGCTGCACGTCGACGACCACTGTCGCGGGATCGCACTGGTCGCGGAGGGTGGCCGGGCGGGGGAGGTCTACAACATCGGCGGTGGGGTCGAGCTGACGAACAAGGAGCTGACCGCGCGGCTGCTCGACGCGGTGGGGGCGGACTGGTCGTCGGTGGCGCCGGTGGCCGATCGCAAGGGCCACGACCGGCGGTACTCGGTGGACTGGTCGAAGATCCACACCGAGCTGGGGTACGCGCCGCGGCACACGTTCGACGACGGGCTGGTCGAGACGGTGGCGTGGTACCGGGACAACCGGCCGTGGTGGGAGCCGATCAAGGCCGGGGCGAACGCGTGAAGTACCGGGAGCTGTCGATCCCGGGGGCGTGGGTGTTCGAGCCGTCGGTGTTCCCGGACAGCCGTGGGGTGTTCGTGGCGCCGTATCAGGGCCCGGTGTTCCGTGAGGCCCTCGGTGTCGAGCTCACCACGCAGCAGACCAACCACTCCCGCTCGCGGCGGGGGGTGGTGCGCGGGGTGCATTTCGCGGACGTGCCGCCGGGGCAGGCGAAGTACGTGTACTGCCCGTCGGGTCGGTTGCTCGACGTGATCGTGGACGTGCGGGTCGGGTCGCCCACCTTCGGGCGGTGGGAGGCGGTGGAGCTGGACTCCGAGCGGCTCAACGCGGTCTACCTGAGCGAGGGGCTCGGGCACGCGTTCGTCGCGCTGGAGGAGCCCACGGTGATGGCCTACCTGTGCTCCACGCCGTACAACCCGAAGGGAGAGCACGGGATCTCCCCGCTGGACCCCGCACTCGACCTGCCGTGGCCGACGGACCTGGAACTGGTCCTGTCCGACAAGGACCGGGCGGCACCCACCCTCGCCGAGGCCCACGAGCAGGGCATCCTCCCCGTCTACTGACGGTCGAGCGCGACCAGCTCCCCGGCCAGGGCCAGCTCCACGGACTCCACCGCCGCGACCGCGACGACCTCGTTGACCTGCGCCCACACCCGGGCGTTGACGAGCGTGGGGCCGTTCGTGAGAAGTGCGTCGACTATCGCGATCACCCGGACGTTCGCGGGACGCGGCGCGGCGCTGACGACGGTGCTCCTGCCCGACAGCGCGGCCCGCAGCGCCGCGGAGCTCGCCGCCGACGGGGGCTTGAGCGGCCCCTCGTCCGGGTCCCGGCCGAGCAGGAGGGGGATCCAGGCGGGGCGACCGTGGTCGAGGTCGCGGAGCAGGCCCCGCTCGTCGGGGCGGGGCTGGTTGGCCCAGATGCGCTCGTCGTGGTCGTTGATCGTGCCCGGCCGCCGCTGCTCGACGTCCGCGCGTACGGCGTCGAGCCACGTCACGCCCTTGTCGGGCACCCACCGACCGCCCGGGACCGCCGCGACGACCTGGCGCTGGACGCACAGGAGCCGGTGGGCGTCCGCGGTGGCGCCGGTGAGCTCGACGTCGCAGATCGCGAGGCTCACGCCCACGACCGGGCCGGGCACCGTGGTCCTGGAGGCGAAGAAGCGGCGCGCCACCGGGCGGTCGTCGGTGCGGATGGAGCGGTCGAGGAGCCGCTGGAGCTGCCCGATCTCGCCGCCCTGCTCGACGACGGCGGGGTCGGGTCGATGCGGGGTGGCGCCGGCGGGGGTCGGCGAGGGACCGAGGGCACCGGGCTCGGCATCGGGCTCGGCATCGGTGGGCTGGTCGGCGGGCACGTCCGATTGTTCAGCGGGCCGGTCGACGGCCTCGTCGGCGCCTGGTCCGTCGGCCTGCGGCTGCGCGGGCGTCGGCTGGTCGGGGGCGGACTGC
>NZ_JACBXB010000459.1 GCF_013870575.1 Pseudonocardia pini | reverse complement strand
GGACACGAGATGCTGACCGCTGCCGACGACCGCCGACACACGCTGGCTCCGGGCCCGCTGGCCCGGGAGAGCCTGATCTTCCTGCTCTTCCTGCCCGAGGAGAACCTCGGCATGATCGCCTACACCTGGGTGGACGGCGAGGGCGCGGCGAGCTCGATGATCACCGTGTTCGGCGAGGACGACGAGCGGCTGGTCCACCACGTGACGAGCGGCGTCGCGATGGATCCGCAGGCGGACTTCACCGACTGGCAGGTCGGTCCCATGCGGGTGCAGCACGGCGAGCCGCACAAGGACGCCCGCGTCACGTTCACGCAGGACGACGTCGCGCTCGACTACCACTTCGAGGCCATCAACGAGGCCTTCAGCTACCACGACAACGCAGACGGTTGTCCCGGCTTCCTCGCCGACGACCGCCTCGAGCAGTGTGGGCGCGTGCGCGGGACGCTGACCATCGGCGAACGGCGCATCGAGTTCGACACCACCGGCCACCGGGACCACTCGTGGGGCACCCGCGACTGGACCGCCTTCCACCACTACAAGTGGGTGAACGTCCAGTCGGACGCCGGCGACGTCGCGGTCAACTTCATGCACGGCCTCGCGATGGACGCCGAGTGGGAGCTCGGCTACGTGCACCGCGACGGCGAGCAGTCTCCGGTGGTCTCGATCGAGCACCACGTGGAGCGCGACGACGAGTTCTACGCCTACACATCGGCCCGGTTCGTCCTCACCGATGAGAAGGGCCGGGTCACCGAGATCGAGACCGGCCGCCGGACCTCGCTCATCGTGTGGCCCGCGGGCGGGCTCGTGTCACGGGACGCGGCGAGCCGCTGCACCGTGGCGGGCAAGCCCGGCCTGATCCACATCGAGGAGGGCTGGGTGCCGGAGTTCGTGAGGCACCGCCTGGAGTCCGCCGCTACACGCAAGACCGACCAGGCCGCGATCGGGGAGTAAGACCCATGCCGTTCATTCCACTCGAGCACGGTGGCGAGAATCGCCACATCTTCTACTCCGACACCGCGGACGAGAACGTCCGCGAGTCGTTGGCCTACCTGTTGCCGCTGCCGGACCTGGGCCTCGGCATCATCGTCTACACCTGGGTCCACTCGGCAGGGAAGGACGGGAAGGGCCGCGCCGGGTCGATGGCCGTCGTCTACGGGCCGGGTGTCGAGCAGACCGTCTCCGAGGCCTCCGACGGGATCCTGGTCCCGGACTCCATGGGCTTCGACGACTGGCGCGTCGGCGCCATCACGCTCAACGCGGCCGACGACGCCATGTCGACCCACCTCAAGTTCTCCGGCGAGCGGATCTCCCTGGAGTACGAGTTCACCGGCATCAACCCGCCGTTCGCGTTCGTCCGACACCCCGGCGGCTGCCCGTCGTGGCTCGCGGACGACCGCAGCGAGCAGGGTGGCCGGGTCGTCGGCTCGCTCGTGCTCGACGGCGTGCGCCACGAGTACGACACGTTCGGCCACCGCGACCACTCCTGGGGCACCCGCGACTGGGGCGGTCCCACGCACTGGAAGTGGTGGAACATCATGGCGCCGGACGCGTCGATCCACCTCATGGAGCTGCAGTACTTCGGCAAGACCACGCTGCACGGCTACGTCCACCGGGACGGGGTCACCTCGGTGATCACCGACTACGACATCGACGTGGAGTTCGACGGCCAGGTCATGCAGCAGAAGCTCGACGGCACCATCACCGACGAGGACGGCCGGACCACCCGGATCCGCACGTGGCACGGCGCCGACCTGCACTGGCCCGTCAGCCCGTATCTCACCCTGCACGAGGCCTCGATGCACGGCGAGATCGACGGGGTCGCCGGGGCCGCCTACATCGAGATGGCGTGGCCGCCCGCCTACCTCGCCCACCACAGCGAGACCGAGGAGGCCGACGCCAGCCAGCTGACCGTCGACCGCGAGGTCGAGCTGACCCAGTCCTGAGCGGACTGTTCCGAGAGGAGGCCGACGATGGCCGACACCGAGCGCTTCCTGGTGGTCCACGCCCTGAAGGTCAAGGGGCTCGCCAGTGCCGACGACCTCGCCGAGATCACGGGGCGGTCCGACCTCGCACCGGTGCTCGACGAGCTGACCACCGAGGAGCTCGTCAAGCTGCGGACCGGCCGCGTCGGCGGCTACGCCCTGACCAAGGAGGGCCGCGAGGCACATCCGGCCCTGGTCGCGGCCGCCGTCACCGACGAGGAGCGGACCGGGATCAGCGCGACGTACGACGCCTTCCTGCCCGTGAACGGCCGCTTCAAGGAGGTCTGCACCCGCTGGCAGGTCCGGTCGGGACCGGGCGGTGACCAGCAGCCGAACGACCACTCCGACGAGGCGTACGACGCCTCCGTCGTGAGCGAGCTGGGCGAGGTCCACGCCGCCGCGGTCGCGGCTCTGGCGCCCGCGGCGTCGGTGTCGCCGCGCTTCGCGCGCTACGGGGAGCGGTTCGCCGCTGCGCTCGAGCGGGTCCGCGGCGGCGACCAGTCGGCGTTCGCCCGGCCGATGAGCCACTCGTACCACGACGTGTGGATGGAGCTGCACGAGGACCTGCTCCTCACGCTCGGCCGCGAGCGCGACAGCGCCGACGGGCACTGACGCCGCCCGTCGGCGGCGGGTGCCACCGACCTGCGGGCCCGCGACCGTCTGGTCGCGGGCCCGCCTGCTCCCTGCCCTGTGACATGTCTATCGTCAATTTTGGTCTGACCGATAGCATATTATCGGGAGAGATCGCAGAAGGAGCTTCCATGGATCTCGCAGACTCCCCCGAGGAGGCGGAGTTCCGCACGAGGGTGCGGGCCTGGCTCGCCGAGTCCCTTCCGGAGCTGCCCTGGCCCGAGCCGGTGGAGCTCGCCGACAAGCTCCCGTTCTGGCGGCAGTGGCAGCGCCTGCTGTTCGAGGGCGGGTACGCCGGCATGTCGTGGCCGAAGGAGTACGGCGGCCAGGGCGCGGACGCGAAGATCCGCGCCGTGTTCACCGACGAGGCGGACCGGGCGGGCGCGCCCGAGCGGCTGAACACCGTCGGCGAGGACTTCGCGGGCCCGACCGTCATCGCGTTCGGCACGCCGGAGCAGAAGGAGCGGTTCCTCCGCCCGATCCTGACCGGCGACGAGCTGTGGTGCCAGCTGTTCTCGGAGCCGGAGTCCGGCTCGGACCTCGCGTCCCTGCGCACCAGGGCGGTCAAGGTCGACGGCGGGTGGCGGATCACCGGCCAGAAGATCTGGACCAGTCGCGCCCATCTGGCCACCAACGCCATCCTGCTCGCCCGCACGGGGGGCTCCGACCTCCCGCGGCACAAGGGCATCACGTACTTCCTGCTCCCGTTGGACAGTGAGGGCGTCACCGTCCGGCCGCTCGCCCACATGCTCGGCGAGGCCGAGTTCAACGAGGTGTTCCTCGACGAGGTCTTCGTCCCGGACGAGCTGGTGCTGGGCGAGGTGAACGGCGGCTGGAAGGTCGCCATGGCCACGCTCGGCTTCGAGCGGGTCGGTATCGCGACCGGCCGGGTCAACACCAAGCGAGCCGTCGACGACATCATCGAACAGATCCGCGGGATGGCGGACTCCGCCGACGCACCGCTCGGGGCGGACCCGACGGTCCGGCGCACGGTGGCCGACCTCTACGGTCGGGCGCTCGTGCACCAGGCCATCGGGCAGCGCGTGCTCACGATCGCCGCGGACGGCGGCTCGCCCGGCCCCGTCACCTCGATCGGCAAGCTCTACTTCTGTCCGCTGGTCGAGGACCTGGCCGACTTCCGGCAGTCGTTGTCGCCGCTGGGTGGGCAGCTGGCCCCGGAGGGGCAGTCGCCCGAGGAGAGCCGCTGGCAACGGCTCGCCTACCAGGCGCGGGGGACCGCCATCGCGGGCGGCTCCACCTTCATCCAGCGCAACATCGTGGCCGAGCGGATGCTCGGACTCCCCCGGAGTGCGTCGTGACCTACACCTGGACTCCCGGGCCGGAGTACCTGGAGCACTCCCAGGTCGCTCGGTTCGCCCGCCTCCACGGGGCCGCCGACATCGATGCGCTTCGCGCCCGCTCGGTCGCGGACGTCGGCTGGTACTGGGACGCCGTGGTCGCCGACCTGGGCCTGCGGTTCTTCCGCAGCCATCACCAGGTGCTCGACCTGTCGAGCGGGATCACCGACCCGGACTGGTTCGTCGGTGGCGAGCTCAACGTCGCCGACGCGTGCCTGGCGCGGTGGGCCGAGGACCCGCAGGCGCGCGAGCGGACCGCCGTGGTGCACGAGGCCGAGGACGGCACCGTCGACTCACTGACCTTCGCCGAGCTCGACGCACGCGTCCGGCGGGTCGCCGCCGGTCTCCGCGAGCTGGGGCTCGGGCGGGGGGACGCGGTCGCGCTCTACCTGCCGATGATCAGCGAGGCGGTGGTTGCGTTCTACGCCGCGGCCCGGATCGGTGCCGTGGTCGTGCCGCTGTTCTCCGGCTTC
>NZ_JACBXB010000458.1 GCF_013870575.1 Pseudonocardia pini | reverse complement strand
CGCTCGGCGTCGGCGCGACCACGGCGGCGTCGACGCTGGTCGCGGCGGTGACGGGGGCCGAGCCGGTCGCCGTCGTCGGGCGCGGGGCCGGGATCGGCGACAACGCCTGGATGCGGAAGGCCGTCGCCATCCGGGACGCGCTGCGCCGGGCCAAGCCGCACGTCCACGACCCGCACGCGCTGCTGCGCACGGTCGGCGGTGCGGACCTCGCGGTGCTCACCGGGTTCCTGGTCCAGGCGGCGCTGCGGAGGACCCCGGTGCTGCTCGACGGCCTGGTGGTGGGCGCCGCCGCCCTGCTCGCCGACGACCTCGCCCCCGGTGCCCACCAGTGGTGGCTCGCCGCGCAGCAGTCGCCCGAGCCCGCGATGACGCTCGTGCTGCAGCACCTGCAGCTCGTCCCGGTGCTGGACCTGCAGATCCGGTTGGGCGACGGCACGGGCGCGGTCGCGGTCCTGCCGCTGGTCCAGGCCGCGGCGCGGCTCCTGGGCGAGACCGCCTCCGCGGAGTCCAGCGGCATCACCCCGGTCCGCGCCGTCACGGGATGAAGGCTCGGGTGCCGCGGTGAGGTCGTTGGCCCTCGCGCTCAGCTGGTTGACGGTGCTGCCGGTGCGGACCGGGGAGCCGTCGCGGGCGGTCGCGGGCGGGGCGCTGCGGTGGGCGCCGCTCGTCGGCGCGGGGCTGGGCGCGGTCGCGGGCGCCCTGGTCTGGGGGCTGACCCGGGTCGGGCTCCCCGCCCTGGTGGCGGGCCTCCTGGCGGTGGGTCTCCTCGCGCTCGCGACGCGCGGGATGCACGTCGACGGGTTGGCCGACACCGCCGACGGGCTGGGCTGCTACGGCCCGCCCGAGCGGGCGCTCGCGGTGATGAAGGACGGTGGGGCGGGTCCGTTCGCCGTCGTGACCCTGCTGGTGGTGCTGGGGGTGCAGGCGGCCTCGCTCGCGGAGGTCGGGGCGGCCGGGGGCTGGCGGACCGTCGCGATCCCGGCGCTGGCGTGCGCGGTGGGCCGAGTGGGCGTCTGCTGGGTGGCGCGGCGCGGGGTGCCCGCGGCCCGGCCCGGTGGCCTGGGGGCGCTCGTCGCCGGGTCGCAGCCGGGGTGGGTCGCCGCGCTGTGGTGGATCGGGCTGGCGGGGGTGTCGGTGCTGGTCGCGGGCCCGTTCGGACCCGTCGGGGTGGCGCTCGCCGCGGCGGTCGCGATCGGGCTGTCGGCCCACACCGCGCGGAGGTTCGCCGGGATGAGCGGGGACGTGCTGGGCGCCACGGCGGAGCTCGGGACCGCGGCCGTCCTCCTGACGGTCGCCGCGACCGTCTGACCGGGCGGCGGACCCGGGATGTCCGACTCGCGCGTCCGAGGTGTCCGACTCGCGCGTCCGAGGTGTCCGACTCGCGCGTCCGAGGTGTCCGACTCGCGCGTCGAAAGTGGGGGACTCGCGCGGCGGGAGTGGGGGACTCGCGCGTCAGAGGGCGGTCATCCAGCCGTGGGTGTCGTGGCCCTTGCCCCGCTGGATGTCGGTGAGGATGGACCGCAGCCGGGTGGTGACCGCACCGGGCTCGCCGTCCGCGACCCGGACGGCCCGCACCTCGTCCCCCGCCTGGTACTTCACGGTGCAGATCGGGGTGATCACCGCGGCGGTGCCACAGGCGAAGACCTCGGTGATCGAGCCGTCGGCGCAGCCGGAGATCCACTCGTCGGACGAGATCCTCCGCTCGGTCACCTGGCAGCCGATCTCCTTGCCCAGCACCAGCAGCGAGTGCCGGGTGACGCCCTCGAGGATCGACCCCGACAGCTCGGGGGTGACCAGCTCCGCCGAGTCGCCGGACCCGTAGACGAAGAACATGTTCATGCCCCCCATCTCCTCGATCCACTTCTTCTCGGCGGCGTCGAGGTAGGCGACCTGGGCACAGCCGTGCGCGGCCGCCTGGGCCTGCGGCAGCAGCGACGCGGCGTAGTTCCCGCCGCACTTCGCGGTCCCGGTCCCGCCCACCGCGGCGCGGGTGAAGTCCGTGCACAGCCAGACGTTGACCGGCTTGACCCCGCCCGGGAAGTACGCCCCCGCCGGGGAGGCGATCAGCAGGAACAGGTACTCGTCCGCGGGCTTGACCCCGAGGCCCACCTCGGTGGCGATCATGAAGGGCCGCAGGTAGAGGGACTCCTCACCACCCGCCGGGGGCACCCAGGCCCGGTCGATCGTGATCAGCTCGTCCAGCGCGGCGAGGAACAGCTCGTCGGGCAGCTCGGGCATGCCCAGGCGGACGGCGGACTGCCGGAAGCGCGCGGCGTTCGCCTCGGGCCGGAAGGAGGCGACGGACCCGTCCGGCTGGCTGTACGCCTTGAGCCCCTCGAAGATCTCCTGCCCGTAGTGCAGGACCATCGTGGCCGGGTCGAGCGCGATCGGCCCGTAGGGCACGACCGCCGCGTCGTGCCAGCCCTGCCCGCGCGTCCACCTGATCGACACCATGTGGTCGGTGAAGAAGCGACCGAACCCGGGCGCCGCCAGGATCTCGGCGCGCCGCTGGTCGGAGACCGGGGCGGGGTTCGGGTCACGGGTGAACGACGCGCTCATGCCCCAAACGGTAACCCCACGGGCAAGCCGCGGGATCAGCCGGTAGGGCGTCCGTTCATCGGACGTGCGACGGTACGAACGGCGGCTTCACCACGGTGACCTCGAGCCCGCGGCCGCGCACGTCCACCGACAGCGTGTCCTCGGCCCGCACCTGCGCCGCGGTGTCGATCAGGGCCAGCGCGATGCCGGTCCGCAGCGTGGGCGAGAAGGTTCCCGACGTCGTCACGCCGACCTGGGCGCCCTCGCGCAGCACCGCCATCCCCGCGCGCGGCACGCCGCGGCCGGTGGCCCGCAGGCCCCGCAGCCGTCGGGCGGGTCCGGCCTCCTTCTCCGCCAGCAGCGCCGCCCGTCCCCAGAACTCCGGCTTGGCCCACCCGACGGCCCAGGAGCTGCCCGCCTGGACGGGGCTGATGTCGAGCGAGAGGTCCTGCCCGTGCAGCGGGTAGCCCATCTCGGTGCGCAGTGTGTCCCGCGCGCCCAGCCCGCAGGGCTGCCCGCCCAGCGACGCGGCGCCCGCCAGCAGGCCGTCCCAGATCGCGGGGGCCTGCGCGGCGGGGACGAGCAGCTCGTAGCCGTGCTCGCCGGTGTAGCCGGTGCGGCAGACCCGGACCTCGCCGGCGTCGGTGAAGGCCATGTAGTCGAGGCCGGCGATGCCGCCGAAGCCCGCGAACATCGTGGCGAACAGCTCCGCCGAACGCGGCCCCTGCACCGCGATCACGGCCAGGTCCCGGTGCCGGTCGGTGATCGTGATCCCGGCGGGTGCGGCCGCCGTGAGCAGCGCCGCCACGGCCGCGGAGTTCGCGGCGTTGGGGACGAGGAGCACGGAGTCGGGGCCGTCGAGGTAGGCGATGAGGTCGTCGACCACGCCGCCGGTCTCGGTGCAGCACAGCGTGTACTGGGCCTGTCCCGGCCCGATCCGGTCGAGGTCCGCGGTGAGGCAGGAGTTGACGAACGCCGCCGCCCCCGGCCCGCTGACCTGCAGTTTCCCGAGGTGGCTCACGTCGAACACCCCGACGGCCTCGCGCACCGCCGTGTGCTCGGCGACGGTCCCCGCGGGATAGGAGATCGGCATCGACCAGCCGCCGAAGGGGCCGAGCGTCGCCCCGAGGGCGACGTGCCGCTCGTGCAGGGGGCCGGAGATCAGGTCCACCCGACGACCCTATGCCGCCTGCTCCCCCGGGGGCTCCTCGCGGTCCGCGACCGGGCGGCGCCGGGCGCGCAGGGCGCTCAGCTCCGTCAGTCCCCACCCGACCAGCAGGATCCCGAGGGTGATCAGCACGGACGTCACGGGGAGCAGGGCGGCCAGCCCGAGGCACAGCACCACGCCGACGGCCGGGACCCACCGCGGGAGCCGACTCCCCGGCGTCCGCAGCGTCGCGACGTGCACGATCGCGTAGTGGACCAACATCGCGCACGCGGACAGCGCGATCGAGGCGACCGGCCCCGCGAACACGGCGACGAGGACGGCGAGGGCGGCGCCGAGGACGTCGGACCGCCAGGGGGCGCCGGACCCGCAGACGCGGCCGAACGCGCGCGGGACGTCCTCGTGCCGGGACATGGCCGACGCCGTCCGGCTGACCCCGATCAGCACCGCGAGCAGCGTGGACCCCGCGGCCACGGCCGCGCCGATCCGGACCAGCACGCCCAGCGCGGGGGCCTGCCCGGTGTCGACGAGCGCGACGAGCGGGGCGTGCTCCGTGCCGAGCCGGTCGGTGCCCAGACCCACCAGCAGCGCCCCGGCCACGGCGAGGTACGCCAGCGTGCACACGCCCAGGGCGATCGGGATCGCGCGGCGCAGCGTGCGCGCCGGGGTGCGGACCTCCTCGCGGTGGGTCGTCACGTTCGCGAACCCGACGAACGCGAAGAACACGAGCCCGGCCGCCGA
>NZ_JACBXB010000457.1 GCF_013870575.1 Pseudonocardia pini | reverse complement strand
TGCTGCTGGACCTGCTCCCCCGCGAGATCCGGCTCGGCGACATGCCGGTCACCTGGATCGCGGTCGCCGTGCTGCCCTACCCCGTGCTCGCCGTGCTCGCCCACCTCCAGCTCCGGCGCGCCGAGCGCGCTGAACGCCGCGACCGGTGATCGGGCTCGCGGTCATCCCGGTCGTCCTCGCGACCCTGCTGATCGGGGCCCGCGGGGTCGCCGCGATGCGCTCCACGTCGGACTTCCTCGTGGCCTCCCGCCGGGTCTCCCCCACGCTCAACGCGGCGGCGGTGTCCGGGGAGTACCTGTCCGCGGCGTCCTTCCTGGGGATCGCCGGGCTCGTGGTGAAGAACGGGGTCGGCGCGCTCTGGTACCCGGTCGGCTTCACCGCGGGCTACCTGCTGATGCTCGTCCTCGTCGCGGCCCCGATGCGCCGGACCGGCGCGCTCACGGTCCCGGACTTCGCCGAGGCCCGGCTCGGCTCGCCGCGGCTACGGAGGTTCTCCGCCGTCGTCGTGCTGGTGATCGCCGGGCTGTACCTGGTCCCCCAGTTCACCGCCGCGGGGCAGGTGCTGACGCTGGTCAGCGGCACGCCGTACTGGGTCGGGATCGTGGTGGCGGGGGCCGCGGTGAGCATCACCCTGGCGCTCGGCGGCATGCGGGCGGCAACCTACGTGCAGGCCTTCCAGTTCGTGCTCAAGCTCGTGCTGTTCATCGTCCCGGCGGTCTGGCTGCTCGTCGCCGTCGGCCCCGAGACCCGCGCCGAGGCGCTCCGCCCGGTCGAGTTCACGACCTTCCCGCGCCCCACCGAGGTCACCTTCCGGCTCGACACCCGGCTGCAGGTGCGCGAGCCGGTCACCGTGCTCGCCGCGGGCGTGCCGACCCGCCTCGACCCGGGTGAGCACGTGGCGCCCGGCGAGGCGACCTGGGTCTTCCCGGAGGGCGCCGCCGTCCCGGAGATCGCGGGCGCCGCGCTGCCCGGCAGCGACACCTGGCAGCACCCCCTGCTCGACGCGGGCAACGGCCATCCCCTGCTGGCCACCTGGTCGATCCTGGTCGCCACGGCCCTGGGCACCATGGGGCTGCCGCACGTCATCGTCCGCTTCCACACCAGCCCGGACGGCCGCTCGGCCCGCCGGACCGCGGCGATCACCGTCGGGCTGCTGGGCTCGTTCTACGTCTTCACCGTGGTCTACGGCCTGCTCGCCGGGGTCCTGCTGCCCGAGCTGTACCTGTCCGGGGCGACGGACACCGCCGTCGTCGCGTTGCCGTCCAGAGTGGACGGAGGGACCACCGGCGACGTGTTCACCGCGCTGCTCACCGCGGGCGCCTTCGCCGCGTTCCTCGCCACCTCGCTCGGGTTGCTGCTCGCGCTCGCCGGCGCCCTCGCCCACGACCTGCTGCCCGGCTCGCTGCGCAGGCTGCGGCTGACCGCGCTGCTCGCGGCGGGCGTCATCGTGCTGTGCGCGCTGCCCGCGGTGCGGATCGACGTGGGAGCCGTCGTGACCTCGGCGTTCGCCGTCGCGGCCTCCACCTTCTGCCCGCTGCTGGTGCTCGGGATCTGGTGGCGGGGGCTCACGGCGCGAGGCGCGTTCGCGGGGATGGTCGTGGGGCTGGCCTCGTCGGCGGGGGTGATGGCGACGGGCCTGGTGCTCCGGCCCGAGCCCGGGTTGACCGCACTGCTGCTCGGGCAGCCTGCGCTGTTCTCGGTCCCGCTCGCGTTCCTCACGATGGTGCTCGTGTCCCTGCGCGGCCGCCCGGCCCCCGGTTCCGACGCCGCGATGCTCCGCTTGCACCTCGACGAGGCCTAACCGCTCGTCCCGGTTTCCGACCGTTCGTCAACCGCTCGTCGGCGGAGCTTGCGGTGTGTCGTGCATTACTTCCGCGCGGGCGGTGGGCCGGATGTCCTGTGCGCTGACCGTGATCGGCCACGTGCGAGGAGGCACAGTGAGCACCGAGACCCCACCCCCGGAAGGGCGGACCGCGGAGCCCGACTGGGAAACGGTCCAGGCCAGCCCGGAGTTCCAGGCGTTGCGCAGTAGATTGCGCCGCTTCGTCTTCCCCGTCGCCGCAGGCTTCCTGCTCTGGTACCTGCTCTACGTCCTGCTGGCCAGCTACGCGCCCTCGTTCATGGCGATCCCGGTCTGGGGCGCCATCAACCTCGGGCTGATCCTGGGCCTGCTGCAGTTCGTGTCCACCTTCGCGATCACCACCTGGTACGTGAGGTGGGCCGACAAGAAGTTCGACCCGCACGCCACCGCCATCCGTGAAGAGATCGAGAGGGGCAGGCTGTGACGCTCGCGCAGAGCTCGATCGAGGGCTCCAACCCGATCCTCAACATCGCGATCTTCGGCATCTTCGTGGTCATCACGCTCGGCGTGGTGATCTACGTGAGCCGGCGGAAGGCCGCGTCGAGCGCCTCGGACTTCTACACCGCGGGCGGCGGGTTCTCCGGCGCCCAGAACGGCATCGCGATCTCCGGCGACTACCTGTCCGCCGCATCGTTCCTCGGCATCGCCGGCGCCATCGCGCTCTACGGCTACGACGGCTTCCTCTACTCCATCGGCTTCCTCGTGGCCTGGCTCGTGGCGTTGCTGCTGGTCGCGGAGCTGATGCGCAACACCGGCAAGTTCACGATGGGCGACGTCCTCGCCTTCCGGATGCGGCAGCGTCCGGTCCGGGCCGCCGCGGCCACGTCGACGCTCGCGGTGTCGTTCTTCTACCTGCTCGCGCAGATGGCCGGTGCGGGCGGGCTCGTCGCGCTGCTGCTGGACATCCGCAGCACGGTGGGACAGAGCATCGTCATCGCCGTCGTCGGGGCGGTCATGATCGCGTACGTGCTGATCGGCGGCATGCGCGGCACGACCTGGGTGCAGATCATCAAGGCCGTCCTGCTCATCGCGGGCGCCGGGATCATGACGATCTGGGTACTCGCCCTGTACGGCTTCAACCTGTCGTCGCTGATGAACGACGCCGTCGCGCGGGCCGGGGAGGCGGGCTCCAAGCTGCTCGCCCCGGGCGCCCAGTACGGCGCGAGCGGCCTGACCAGGCTGGACTTCGTGTCCCTGGGCCTGGCGCTGGTGCTCGGCACCGCGGGCCTGCCGCACATCCTGATGCGCTTCTACACGGTCCCGACGGCCAAGGAGGCCCGCAAGTCCGTGGTCTGGGCGATCTGGCTGATCGGGTTGTTCTACCTGTTCACGCTGGTCCTCGGCTACGGCGCGGGTGCGCTCGTCGGGCCGGAGGCGATCCGTGCGGCGCCGGGTGCGGCGAACTCCGCGGCCCCGCTGCTGGCCTACGAGCTCGGCGGCACGCTCCTGCTCGGCATCATCGCCGCGGTGGCGTTCGCGACGATCCTCGCCGTCGTCGCCGGGCTGACGATCACGGCGTCGGCCTCCTTCGCCCACGACATCTACATCAACGTGATCAAGCACGGGAAGGTCCAGGACGAGTCGGAGACCGAGGTCAAGGTGGCCCGGCGGACGGCCGTCGTGATCGGCATCGTCGCGATCCTGGGCGGCATCCTGGCCAACGGCCAGAACATCGCCTTCCTCGTGGCGCTCGCCTTCGCCGTCGCCGCGTCGGCGAACCTGCCGACGATCCTCTACTCGCTGTTCTGGAAGCGGTTCAACACCCAGGGCGCGCTGTGGAGCATCTACGGCGGCCTGGCCATCACCCTGGTATTGATCATCTTCTCGCCGGTCGTCTCCGGGAAGCCGGTCAACCCGGCGACGGGGAAGAGCGCGTCGATGTTGCAGGGCGTGGACTTCCACTGGTTCCCGCTGGACAACCCGGGTCTCGTCTCGATCCCGCTGTCCTTCCTGCTCGGCTACCTCGGCACGATCCTGTCGAAGGAGCGGTCCGACCTGAAGCGGGCCGCCGAGATGGAGGTGCGCTCCCTGACGGGGGCCGGCGCCGAGAAGGCCGTCGCCCACTGAGCATTATGGAGCCACAACTGTCGTCCGAGGCCCTCGGAACGACAGTTGTGGCTCCATAATGCGGTGCGGGGGTGGCGGTCAGGGGCGGAGGAGTGCCTCCAGGGCCTCCACCGTCATCAGGTCCGTGGGGCGCAGGGTGGTGTTCTCGCGGACGTAGTGGAAGGCCGCTCGGACCCGCTCCGGCTCGACGCCCGCCAGGGCCGCCCACGCCAACCGGTACATCGCCAGCTGCACCCCGACGGCGTGCTGCCGGGCCTCGTCCGGCACCGCACCGGTCTTCCAGTCGACGACGGTGAACCCGCCGTCCGCGTCGGCGAACACCGCGTCCATCCGGCCCCGCACGGCCACGCCGGCGAGCACGGTCTCGAAGGCCACCTCGGCCTCGACCGGCACCCGGTCCGCCCACTCGCTCGCCAGGAACGCCTCCTGCAGCTCGGTCAGCGCCGCGTCCCCCGCGTCGGACTCCGCGTCGGCGGCGCCGGGGAGCTCGTCCACGTCGAGCAGCTTCTCCGCGCCGAAC
>NZ_JACBXB010000456.1 GCF_013870575.1 Pseudonocardia pini | reverse complement strand
CCGCGGCAGGACGCGCGACCGTCGGTGGTCGACGAGGCCCGGGCCCGCTCGCCGAGCTCGAAGACCGGCTCGTCCGATGCGCGGCAACGGACTCGGTGGGAGCCTGGGCCCCACCACCCGGTCCACAGCGGCGGACGCTGCGGGCGGGCGGGGCGCTCCGCCTTCGCGTCAGGCCATCGTCAGCCCGCCGCTGACGGACAGGGTCTGGCCGGTGATGTAGCCGGCGGCGTCGGAGGCGAAGAACGCGACCGCGGCGGCGACGTCCTCGGGCAGTCCGAGGCGCTTCATCGGCACCGCGCGGGTCATGCCGCCGATGACCTTGTCGGCGTCCTGGCCCGAGGCGTCGGCGAACTTGCGCAGGGCCGGGGTGTCGGGCGGGCCGGGGCACACGGTGTTCACCGTGACGCCCTTGGTGGCGACCTCACGGGCCAGGGTCTTGGAGAACGCGATCGTGCCGCCCTTCGCGCCGGAGTAGACCGCCTCCGGCGAGGAGCCGACCCGACCGGCGTCGGACCCGATGGTGACCAAGACTCCCGGCAGACCGGCCCGCAGGGAGGGTCATACCGAAGGCGGTCTAGGGCTCTCGCATGTGGAGGGTCTCGTTCACGCTGAGCACCTCTCGGTATCCGTCCGGCTCGGCCAGGACCCGGGTGACCGAACAGTGGTCGGGCGTGAGGAACATCGGACCGGGGGTCCCCAGCAGGTGGGCGAGGTACGCGCTGACGACGCCGCCGTGGCAGACGATCGCGGCCCGGCCCGCGTGCGCCGCGACCACGTCCTCCACCCCCGCCCGCACCCGCGCGGTGAAAGCGGCCGGGTCGTAGCGGTTGGTCCCCCACCGCCCGGCGTTCATCTCGTCGTAGGCGGCACGTCGGGTCGACATGTCCTCCACCCCGGTCCCGTACGTCGTCCACCCGAGATCGAGCTCGCAGAGCCGCACGTCGGTCTGCAGCACCAACCCCAGGGCCTGCACGACGGGCTCCGCGGTCTGCCGGGCCCGCCGCATCGTGCTGGACACGACCGCGTCGACCGTGCCGAACGCACCGTCGGCGACGGCCTTGCTCAGCAACCGCGCCTGGTCCCGGCCACGTGCGGTGAGCGGTGGGTCGGCGGGTTCGCTGCCGCCGTGGACGTGCTCGGGCCGAGCATGGCGGATGAGCAGCAGCTCCATCGCCGTCAGGCCCCGGTGGCGGGGAGCAGCGCGAGGTGGTCGGCGAGCCGGTCGTTCCAGACTCCGGTCGAGCCGAACAGCTCCGCATCGAGCTTGGCCCGCTTGTAGAAGATCTGCAGGTCGTGTTCCCACGTGTAGCCGATCGCGCCGTGCAGGGTCAGCGCGGAGTCGGCGGCGACCGACGCCGCGGCGCACACCTGGGCCTTGGCCGCCGCGGCATGCAGTCGGGCGTCCTCGTGGCCGGACTCCACCGACGCCGCCGCGAGGTACACGATGGAGCGGGCGGCCTCGACCTTCACCAACATCTCGGCGGCCGCGTGCTTGACGGCCTGGAACGACCCGATCGGCACGCCGAACTGCCTGCGCTGCTGCACGTACTCGACGGTGAGGTCGAGCATCCGCTCCATCACCCCCAGGGAGTCGGCCGCCACCAGCACGGCGGCGCGCAGGGCCGCCGAGTCCAGCGCGGCGGCGCCGTCCTCCGACGCGATCGTGGCGCCGACGGCCCCGTCGAGCTCGATGTCCGCGACGCTGCGGCTGCGGTCGGTCAGGGCTCGGGGGTGGACCGAGACCACGGGCTGGTCGACCTCGACCAGCTGCAGCACGGTGCCGTGGTCACCCGCGACCGGCACGACGAGGCGCTGCGCACGGTCGGCCGCGAGCACGGCCGGAATGCGACCGGCGAGCCGGCCCTCCCGTTCGGTGACACCGGCGAGCGCCCCTGGCACCGCCCCTGCGGGTACGGCGAGGACGGTGGTGACGCCGTCCGCGAGGAGCGCCTTCGCGGCCTCCGGCATCCCCGCGAGGACGGGCAGGGAGAGCATCGACCCGAGCCACGCCGACGCAGGAGCCGCGCGGCGCCCCAGCTCCTCCGCGGCGAGCGCCAGCTCGACCAGACCCCCACCCTCACCACCGAGGTCCTCCGGTGATCCGACCCCGAACCAGCCGTCGCCGACGAACCGCTCCTCGAAGTCCGAGGACCCCTCGCCGTCCAGCCGGCCGCGAAGTGCTTCGGACGTGCACACCTCACCCAGCCAGTCGGCCAGAACGGTGCGGAAGTCGGCCTGCTCCTCGGAGAGTTCCCAGCGCATCTCAGTGCTCCTACTCGGCTCGCGGGAGCAGCGACGCCGCTGTTCCCACCCTCGCGATGTTAGATTGGGTCAGACCTTTAGACCACGGAAGGAGGCCTTGGTGCCCACCGGCGACCGATCGGCCATCCGCCTCTCCCCCATGGAGGTCCCCAAGGCCTCCGACGTCCTGGCCAACGAGTTGCGCGAGCACATCCTGTCCGGGGTGTACCCCGAGGGCACGCCGCTGCCTCCCGAGCGGGAGCTCGTGGTGCAGACCCGGATGAGTCGCACCACCGTCCGCGAGGCGCTCCGCATCCTCGAGGTGCAGGGCCTCATCCGGATCAAGGCGGGCCGGGCGGGCGGCGCGTTCGTCCAGCGGCCCGGCGAGGAGTCCGTCGCGAGCTCCCTCGAGCTGCTGATCCGCGGCAGGCAGATCCGCCTCGCATCCGTCCACGAGACCCGCGAGGCCATCGAACCGTCCTGCGCCCGCCTGGCCGCCCAGCACCGCACCACCGGCGATCTCGTGCGGCTGGAGTCCGCCAACGCGGCCATCGCCGCGAGCGGGGATCTCGACGAGTTCCTCGGCAACAACGTCGACTGGCACGTCGCCGTGGCCACGGCGAGTCACAACGAGATCCTGACCGGCATCATGATGGCGCTGTCGCGGGCCATCTACACGACGACCGACAACGAGGGCTTCATCAACGCCGAGGTCCGCGACATCGCGGTCCGCGCGCACCGTTCGGTCACCCGAGCGATCAAGGAGCGCGACGCCGACGCCGCCGTCCGTCGGATGGCCCGCCACGTCCACTCCTACGCGGCCGCCGCGCTCGAGGTCGAGGACCGGACGACGGTCTCGGTGCCCGAGGAGGACTAGCGTCCGGGCGACCACGCACCCCAGCGACGCGGTCACTCCGACCGCCTCACAGCCTCGCGGACCACGTCCAGCGCGGCGGGGTTCTCCGCGCCGGAGAGATCACCCGGATCCTGCCCCAGGGCCGCGGCCCGGACGGCACGGCGCATGATCTTCGCCGATCGGGTCTTCGGCAGCTCCGTGACCCGGCACAGCAGGCTGGGGGCGAACGGCTTGCCGAGCTCCTCCCCCACTCGACGACGCAGCTCCTCGGCGGTGTCCGGGTCTTCGGGGACACCGGCACGCGGTACCCAGAACGCCCATACCGCCTCGCCCTTCTTCGGGTCCGGCACACCGACGACCGCAGCCTCGGCGACCGCCGGGTGCGTGATGAGAACGGCCTCGACCTCGGCCGGCGCCAGGCGCTTGCCCGCCACGTTCATCACGTCGTCCGAGCGGCCGCGCAGGAACCACTGCCCGTCGGCGTCGACGACGGCGTGGTCACCGTGGCGCCACAGCCCGGGGAAGGTCGACCAGTAGGCCTCGAGATAGCGCTCCCGGTCCCGCCAGATCCCGCGGGTCATCGCGGGCCAGGGCTGCCGGCAGACCAGCTCGCCGACCTCACCGCGCACGGGCTGCCCGGCCGCGTCGACGACGTCGACGTCCATGCCCAGCGACGGCCCGCCCAGCGAGCAGCTCGCGATGGGCTCGACCGGATAGGGCGCGAGGAAGGACCCGCCCACCTCGGTACCGCCGGAGAAGTTGATGATCGGCACCCGGCCGCCGAAGACCTCGCGGGCGAGCCACTCGTAGGACTCCGGGTCCCACGGCTCCCCGGTCGAGCCCAGGGTGTGCACCGACGACAGGTCGAACGACCCGAGGTCCGCCGACCGGATCGTGCGGATCAGGGTCGGCGACACGCCGAGCATGGTCACGCGGTGGCGCTCGGCGAGCCGCCACAGCCTGCCCAGGTCAGGGACGTCCGGAGAGCCCTCGTAGAGCACCAGCGACGCACCGTTGGCGTGCGTGCCGACGATCGACAGCGGGCCCATGATCCAGCCCATGTCGGTGATCCAGCAGAACACCCCGTCGGGCCCGACGTCGAAGGAGTAGGCGACCTCGCTCGCCGTCTTGACGAGGAACCCGGCGTGGGTGTGCACCGCGCCCTTGGGCTTGCCGGTGGTCCCGGACGTGTAGGCCAGGACGAGGCTGTCCATCGCCGCCATCGGCTCGGCGGGCCCGGGCTCCGGGTCGTGTGTCAGCAGGTCGGACCAGGCCTTCTCCCCCGCCCCCGGGGTCCCGACGACGACCACGTGCTCGACCGACGGGCTCTGCGCCACGGCCTCCCGCACGG
>NZ_JACBXB010000455.1 GCF_013870575.1 Pseudonocardia pini | reverse complement strand
GTCCTCCGGACGAGCACCGCGACCCTCCCCCGCGGGGCGCTGCGCGGGGACGTTGCGGCGCAGGAGCTCAGCCACCGTGACGGGGTTCGCAGGCGGCAACGGGTTGCCGACGCGGTGTTCGTTCGTGGTCACGGACGGACGACCTCCTTCGGGGCGCGGGAGCGACCCGAACAGGTGTACCGGAGCCACGGGGTGTTCACCAAGTGTCATTCGCCCGCTCACCGTGAGTGGTGCGATCGGGTGAAACCCGTTCACCGAGCCACGGGGACCGTTGACCGCCCCGCTCGCCGTCCACAATGCCGTGGGGCGACTGTTTCCGCAGGTCAGAGGGATATCGCCAGGACCACGCAGTTACTACCCAGGGTGACCGACGCGCCGGGGGGGCATCACAACGCGTCACGTCACGAATCGGCAGCGTGTTCGTGACGGTCAGCCACCGGTCGGGTACTTGGCCCGCTCCTGCTGCAGCCCGCGGTATCCCACGAACCCGCCGCCCAGGGCGAGGATCACACCGATGATCGACGCCGTGGTGCCGCCACTCGTGAGCAGCAGGCCGAGCAGGGAGACACCCGCGGCGCCACCGGCGACCGGGAACCTGCTCTTCGAGTAGGCCGCGATCTCGGAACCCGCGGCCCCCTTCTTCTTCGCCGCGTTGTTCAACATCGCGACGTAACCGACATGTCCGAGTGCGGCCAGCAGCCCGACGAGCGCGACCAGCGTGAAGACGATCCCCATGCCTTCCACAGTGCCACGCCGGACCTGCTCCGTGCGGGGGATTCCCCCGATTCTCAGCCGGGGTTCAGCCCTGGGGTGCGGAGCCGACTCAGCGCGCGCCGAGCCGCCCGCGCCCCAGGCGCAGCAGCAGCATCCCGAGCTCGCGGCCCTCCGGCCCGAGGTCGCGGAACCGGGAGAGCACCGTCATCTCGCGGCTGTAGACGATCCGGGGGCCGCCCGCGGCCATCCGCGCCACCCCGATCCGCTGGGAGACCTCGCTGCGCCGTTTCACGAGACGCAGGATCTCGGCGTCGAGCGTGTCGATCTCGACCCGCAGGTCGGCGATCTCCTCGGCGCTGGGCACGTCGGCGGGCTGGTCGGTCACGGACATCGGTCTACTCCTTCGTGGCGTGTCCACCGGCCCCCCTGCAGCACGAAGCCCCGGGGTCCGACGGACTCCGGGGCTCTGGTCTGCGGCGTTAGCGGCGGACGGGTGCCGGAATCCGGTACCCGTAGAAAAATCGCCGCGCGCGGTGCACGCGGACAGTCTGCCATACGCGCGCCGGTTCGGGTCTTGTCGGACTCCGGGCGTACCGTGTTCGACACGATGAGCGCTCTGTTCGAACTCCCCCAGGCCGTGGTCGAGCCGAAGACGAAGCGTGGCGCCGCGCTGCTCGAGGGTCTCAACCCGAAGCAGCGCGAGGCCGTCACGCACGCGGGCACCCCGCTGCTGATCGTCGCGGGGGCGGGCTCGGGCAAGACGCGGGTCCTCACCCACCGGATCGGCTGGCTGCTCGCGGAGCGGTCGGTGCATCCCGGCGAGATCATGTCGATCACCTTCACCAACAAGGCCGCGGCCGAGATGAAGGAGCGGGTGGACGCGCTCGTCGGGCGCCGCTCCATGGCGATGTGGGTCTCCACGTTCCACTCCATGTGCGTGCGGATCCTGCGCCGCGAGGCCAAGCACCTGGGCGTCCGCAGCGCCTTCTCGGTGTACGACGCGGACGACACCCGCAGGCTGATCGGGATCGTCGCCAGGGACCAGGAGCTGGACCCGAAGAAGTTCGCGCCGCGCGCGCTCGCGGCGCAGATCTCGAACCTGAAGAACGAGCTGATCTCGGCCGAGGACTTCGCGGGCCGCGCGAGCAACGAGCACGAGCGCCGGATCGCCGCCGTCTACGCCACCTACCAGCAGCGGCTGCGGCAGGCGAACGCCTTCGACTTCGACGACCTGATCATGGAGACGGTCTCGCTGCTGCAGCGGATGCCCGCCGTCGCCGAGTACTACCGCCGCCGCTTCCGGCACGTGCTGGTGGACGAGTACCAGGACACCAACCACGCGCAGTACGTGCTGGTCAGGGAGCTGGTGGCGCCTGCGACGGACGGTGCGCAGCCCGCCGAGCTGTGCGTCGTCGGCGACTCGGACCAGTCCATCTACGCCTTCCGCGGCGCCAACATCCGCAACATCGTGGAGTTCGAGCAGGACTTCAGCGACGCCACCACGATCCTGCTGGAGCAGAACTACCGCTCCACCCAGACCATCCTGTCCGCGGCGAACCGGGTGATCGAGCGGAACCCGAACCGCCGCGAGAAGCGGCTGTGGTCCGAGCAGGGCGACGGCGACAAGATCGTCGGGTACGTCGCGGACAACGAGCACGACGAGGCGAGCTTCGTCGGGCAGGAGATCGACAAGCTGGTCGACTCCGGGGACTTCCGGAACTCCGACATCGCGGTCTTCTACCGGACCAACGCGCAGTCGCGGGTGTTCGAGGACGTGTTCCTGCGGATCGGCCTGCCGTACAAGGTCGTCGGCGGGGTGCGGTTCTACGAGCGCAAGGAGATCCGGGACGCGCTGGCCTACCTGCGGGTGCTGTCCAACCCGGAGGACACGGTCAGCCTGCGGCGGATCCTCAACGTGCCCAAACGCGGCATCGGGGACCGGGCCGAGAGCCTGGTCGCGGACTACGCCGAGCGGGAGCGCATCTCGTTCAGCCAGGCCCTGCGCGTGGCGGCCGAGGAGCCGGAGAAGCTGCACGCGCTCGCCACCCGGAGCCAGAAGAACATCGCCGCCTTCCAGCGGATGCTGGACGAGCTGCGCGAGGGCGTCGAGCGCGGGGACGAGACCGCGGAGATCCTGGAGAACGTCTACGGGCGCTCCGGGTACACCGAGGCCCTCGAAGCCAGCGAGGACCCGCAGGACGGGACCCGGCTGGAGAACCTGGCCGAGCTCGTCACCGTCGCCCGGGAGTTCGCGGGGGACGCGGCGGTCGCGGACCTCGACACGTCCGACGTCGAGGTCGGGGCCCCCGAGCCCGGCTCGCTGGCCGCGTTCCTGGAGCGGGTCGCCCTCGTGGCGGACGCGGACTCCATCCCGGACGACGACCAGGGCATGGTCACCCTGATGACCCTGCACACCGCGAAAGGCCTGGAGTTCCCGGTCGTGTTCCTCACCGGCTGGGAGGACGGGATCTTCCCGCACATGCGCACCCTCGGGGACCCGGACGAGATGGCCGAGGAGCGCAGGCTGGCGTACGTGGGCATCACCCGCGCGCAGCAGCGGCTGTTCCTGTCCCGGGCGATCGTGCGGTCCGCCTTCGGGCAGCCCAGCACCAACCCCGCCTCCCGGTTCCTCGACGAGGTGCCCGCCGAGCTCGTCGACTGGGCGCGGTCGGAGCCCGAGCGGCCCTCCGCGCCGGTGGGACGGTTCGGCTTCGGCCGCCGGTCCACGGCCACGGACCGGGGGAGCTGGAACGTCCCGGCCCGCACGATGAACGCGGAGATCCACCTCGAGGTGGGGGACCGGGTCAACCACGACAAGTACGGGCTGGGCACGGTCACCGCGTCCGACGGCGTGGGCAACCGGGCCACCGTCACGATCGACTTCGGCAGCGCGGGCACCGTCCGCCTGATGCTGATCGGCGGGGTCCCGCTCCAGAAGCTCTGACCCGACGCGCAGGGGTGACGCGGAGCCGGGTGCGTCAGTAGACGGCCGCCGGCGCGTCGGCGCCGTCGCCGGTCACGGACAGGCCGAGGCGGCTCAGGAACGGGATCGGGTTGAGCTTGTTCTCGCCCGCGTCCCAGATCTCGAAGTGCAGGTGGGGGCCGGTGGACTGGCCCCGGTTGCCGACCTCGGCGATCTCCTGCCCGGCCTTGACGCTCTGGCCCGCGGTCACGAACGCCCGGTTGATGTGCCCGTACACGGACTTGGTGCCGTCCGGATGGCGCAGCACGACCCACATCCCGAAGCCGCTGGCGGGCCCGGACTCCTCCACGACGCCGTCGGTGAAGGCGAAGATCGGGGTGCCGATCGGGGCGGCGAGGTCGATGCCGTAGTGCGTGACGCCCCAACGGGCGCCGAAGCCGGAGGTGAACCGGCCCGCGGTGGGCAGGACGTACGCCTCGCCCGCGGACAGCACGGCCTGCGGGGCACCCTGCGCGAGGGCCGCCTTGATCTGGCGGGTGGTCTCGGCGATCCGCTCGCCGATGTCCACGGCCTTGGCGAGGTTGGCGACCTCGACCTCGGAGCCCTCGTCGAGCACCGGTAGGGCCTCGGGTGTGGCGGTGGTGAGGAGCTGGTCCGCGCCGATGGGGCGGGCCGCGGTGGTGGTCGGGTCGGCGGGCGCCGTGGCGGCGGGGGCCTGGTCCACGACCGGGATCATCGCGTTGGCGGCGAGCTTCTCGTAGGGGTCCGAGACGACGGCGGGTCCGGCCAGCGCGGTCAGCATCGTCTGACCG
>NZ_JACBXB010000454.1 GCF_013870575.1 Pseudonocardia pini | reverse complement strand
GCCAGGGCCAGACCCAGGGACACCGACGTCGTCATGCGCAGCCAGTCCTCCGGGGCCAGCGGCAGCGCACGGCGCAGCGGCTCCATCGGCACAGCCTCTCCTCGGGTTCGGCACGGAGCCATACGCGGACCTGCGTACGCAAACCTGGGGACTCGTCCACCGCCTCCGGTGATGTTCCCGGGCGCCTCGCCACCCCCGGCGCGGCGCACGCTTACGCTGGAGGGGTGAGGCTGTCCACGAGCACCGACCTGGCGCTGAGAATCCTGATGCGGCTCGCGGTGGCCCCACCCCACACCGAGCTGACCACGCGCCAGGTCGCGGACGGTGTCGCGATCACCTACAGCCACGCCGTGAAGGTGGTCGCCCGGTTGCAGAAGCTCGGGGTCGTCGACGCCCGCCGCGGGCGCGGCGGCGGACTCGCGCTGTCCGAGGCGGGCCGCACGGCCTCGCTCGGCGCGCTGGCACGCACGCTCGAGGGCGTGGGGGACGTCGTCGGGTGCGAGGACGACCCGCCCTGCCCGCTGCGGCACGCCTGCACGCTGCGCGGCCTCCTGCGCCAGGCCCAGGAGGCGTTCTACCGCACGCTGGACCCGGTCACGGTGGGCGACCTGATCCACAACGACCTCAGCGCCGCCCTGCTCGGGGCGCGCCCGAGCTGAGCGGCTCAGGAGGCGAGCGCCTCGCCGTCGGGGGCGATCTCGGCCTTGAGCGGGGCGAGCGCGCCGCCGATCGTGTCGATGGTCGCCGCCGGGACGCCGAGCGCGGTCAGGGTGTCCACGAGGCGCCCCACGACCAGGTCGAAGTGCGCGGGCGCGATGTTCAGCCGCGCGTGCGCCTCGCCCATCGACCGGCCCACGTACCTCTCCGGCCCGCCGATCGCCACGGCGATGAACAGGCGCTGGTGCCCCTTGAGCCGCGCCACGTCGACGCCCTCGAAGTACGGCGCGAGCTCCGGGTCCGCCAGCACGCGCTCGTAGAACCGCTCGACCGCGGCGGACACGGCCTCGGCGCCGCCGATCTCGTCGTAGATGGTCATCGCTCTCCCTGGTCCGTGGTGGGAACGATCACGACCGTAGGGAGCGGCTGTGACGGGCGACGACGTGAATATGAGTTCGTCGTGAAGGTTTTCTCACGGCTCGATAACGGACCCCGTGAGGCTTCCGGACCAGGCCGGACCCGCCGTCAGAAGGCCGGCCAGGGGATGGCGGGGCCGTAGCCGGAGGGCTCCGGGAAGAGCGGCACGGCGAGCATCAGGTCCACCCGCTCGGTCAGCGTGCGGATCTCGGTGAGCGTGATGTGCGGGCCGAGGTCGTCGGCGAGGGTGCCCGCCAGCTGCGCCCGCAGCACGGACAGGGCCTCGACCTCGGCCTCGGTCAGCTCCTCGCCGACCCACCCCCACAGCACCGTCCGGAGCTTGTCCTCGGTGTGCATGGTGAGCCCGTGGTCGACGCCGTAGACGCGGCCGTCGTCCCCGGCCAGGACGTGCCCGCCCTTGCGGTCCGCGTTGTTGGCGACGACGTCGAACACCGCCATGGCCCGTAGCCGCGGGTCGTCGGAGTGGACGAGCACGGCGGGGGCGCCCTCGTCGTCCCGGGCGCGGAGCACGGCCTTCCAGCCGGGCTTGACCTTCTTCGGCGAACACACGTCGACCAGCTCCTCGGTGGTCTCGGTGTGCACCCAGGCCTGGACCATGCCGGGCCCGAACGGGCCGTCGCGCAGCACGGTCGGCGGCACGACGTGCAGACCCGCCGCCTCCGAGACGAGGTAGGAGGCGACCTCGCGCCCGGCGAGGGTGCCGTCGGGGAAGTCCCAGAGCGGGCGCTCGCCGCGCACCGGCTTGTACACGCACTGCAGGGTGCAGCCCGCGGCGGAGACGGTGCCGAAGAGCGTGGCGTTGGAGGCGGCGACCATCCGGCCGGTCACCTCGATGCGCCCGCGCCGGAGCACGTCGAGGACCGCGGGATCGCGCAGGTCGGGTCCGGTCAAGCGGTCGTTCCTGGACGGGGCACCGGCTACTCGGCCGCCTCGGCGCCGCCCATCGGCGAACGCTGGTGGAACCCGTTCAGCCGAATGCAGACGTGCCCCTCGGGATCCAGCGGCTCCGCGCACAGCGGGCACGGGGCCCGGCCCGCGGAGACGACCTTCTCGGCCCGGTCCGCGAACGCCCTGGCCTGCGGCGGGGACAGGAACACGCGCAGCGCGTCCGGCCCCTCCTCGGTGTCGTCGAGGACGACGGACTCGTCGACCTCCTCCTCGGTCACCGCGAGCAGCTCGACCACGATGGACTTCGAGTCGGCGTCCCACCCCAGGCCCATCGTGCCGACCCGGAACTCCTCCTCGAGCGGCACGGCGAGCGGGTCGTTGTCCGACGACGGCTCGACCTCCTCCGCCGCGACCTCGCCGCCGAAGCGGCGGTTGACCTCGGTCAACAGGGCCTCGATGCGCTCCGCCAGCACGGACACCTGCTGCTTCTCCAGCAGCACGCTGATCGTGCGGGCCTCCTCGATGGCCTGGAGATAGAAGGCCCGGTCGCCGGGCTCGCCGACGGTCCCGGCGACGAAGCGCTCGGGCTGGCGGAAGACGTGGATGACGCGTGACATGGCGAAACCCAGAGTAGGCCACCGCGGGGCGTGCGGCACCCCGGTGTGGTCAGGCCCCTGTGGACCCGCCGACGACGGCCTCCGAGGAGGGCTTCTCGTCCGGCTTCGGGACGAACGCGGAGACGTCCCCGCCGACGTCGTTCACCCGGGCCACGAACGGGCGCGTGGGCGTGTAGGTGATGACCGACAGCGAGCAGTTGTCGACGACGATCCGCTGGAAGTTGTCCAGGTGGGTCGCCAACGCGTCCGCCACGATGGACTTGATCGGGTCGCCGTGGCTGCACGCCACCCAGACCGCGCCGGGCCCGAACTCCTCGGCGATCCGCCGGTCCTGCTGCCGGATCGCGGCCACGCAGCGGGCCTGCATCGCGGCGAGCCCCTCGCCGCCGGGGAACACGGCGGCGGACGGGTGGGCCTGGACGACCTTCCACAGGTCCTCCTTGGCCAGCACCTTCAGCTCCTGGTTGGTCCACTCGCCGTAGTCGACCTCGGTGATGTCCGGCTCGACGACCGGGTCGAGCCCCCGCGCCTCGGCGAGCGGCGCGACGGTCTGCACGCAACGCGTCATCGGCGAGGTGACGATCGCGGCGATCGGCAGCGGGGCGAGCCGCTCGACGATCCTCGCGGCCTGCTCGCGGCCCTTCTCGTCCAGCTCCACCCCCGGGCTGCGGCCCGCGAGCACGCCGGACGTGTTCGACGTCGAGCGGCCGTGCCGGAGCAGGATCAGGGTGGTCACGACGATCGAGACTACGTGGCGGAGACGGCGCCGATCGCCAGGGCGGCCAACAGTGCCGCGCCGAGCGCGATCCGGTAGGCGACGAACACGTACACCGTGTTCTTCTCCACGAACCTGAGGATCCAGGCGATCACGGCGTAGCCGACGACGCCCGCGATGACCACCGCCACGATCATCTGGAACGGGCTCGGCCCGTCCCCCGCGAACACGTCCGGCAGCGTGAACAGGCCCGACGCGAACACCGCCGGGATGGCCAGCAGGAAGGAGAACCGCACGGCCGCGGCCCGCTCCAGGCCGAGGAACAGCCCCACGGTGATCGTGCCGCCGGACCGCGAGACGCCCGGGATCAGCGCCATGGCCTGCGCGAACCCGAGGATGATGCCGTCCTTCATGGTCAGCTTCTCGACCGGGCGCTCCTGCTTGCCGAAGCGCTCCGCGAGGCCCAGCAGGAGGCCGAACACGATCAGCGTGGTCGCGATGAGCCAGAGGTTGCGCGCGACCGTCTCGATCTGGTCCTTGAACAGGACGCCAAGGAGGCCGATCGGGATGGTGCCGATGATCACCATCCAGGCCATCCGGTAGTCCTGGCTCGCCCGGACCTCGGGGTCGCGGAAGCCGCGGAACCACGTGGCGATCAGGTGCCCGATGTCCTTGGCGAAGTAGACGATCACCGCGACCTCGGTGCCGATCTGCGTGACGGCGGTGAACGCCGCGCCCGGGTCGTTGCCGAAGAAGATCCCCGACACGATCCGCAGGTGCCCCGAGGAGGAGATCGGGAGGAACTCGGTGAGGCCCTGAACCAGCCCGAGAACGATCACCTCGAGCCAGCTCATGTGGTCGTCTCCGGGGAGGTGGTCACGGGGCGTCACCGTAGCGGGGGTGGGGTCGGACGCCTCCGCCCGGCCCCGAGATGGCAGGCTCGAACGGTGCAGCGCAGGAGGGTGGGGGGATCCGGGCTCCAGGTCTCCCGGATCGGCCTGGGCACGATGACCTGGGGCGAGGACACGGACGCGGACGGCGCGGGCGAGCAGCTGCTCGCGTTCGTCGACGCGGGCGGCACGCTGGTCGAGACCGCGGACGTCTACGGGGACGGCACGGCCCAGGAGGTCCTGGGCGCTCACCTG
>NZ_JACBXB010000453.1 GCF_013870575.1 Pseudonocardia pini | reverse complement strand
CAGGCCCCGGCCCCGACACGCGCCGCGGCGCTCGGGCAACCCCGCGGTCACCGTGGTGGTGCCGACCCGCAACGAGGCCCGCAACCTCGAGGTCGTGCTGCCCATGATCGCGGCCGTGCGGCCCGCGGTGCACGAGATCATCGTGGTGGACGGCAACTCCACCGACGGCACGATCGAGACGGCCCGCCGGGTGCTGCCCTGGGTCCGGATCGTGGAGCAGACCCGCAAGGGCAAGGGCAACGCGATGGCCTGCGGCTTCGCCGCGGCCACCGGTGACGTCATCGTGATGTTCGACGCGGACGGCTCCGCCGATCCCGGCGAGATCCCCGCGTTCGTGTCGGCCCTGGTGGCGGGAGCCGACTTCGCGAAGGGGACCCGGTTCGCCGAGGGCGGTGGCAGCGAGGACATCACGCTGCTGCGCAAGACCGGCAACGCCGGGCTGAACGCCTGCGCCAACGCGCTGTTCGGCACCACGTACACGGACCTCTGCTACGGCTACAACGCCTTCTGGGCGGACCTGGTCCCGATGCTGGAGCTGCCGGACCCGAACGTGCCGCAGCCCGAGGACGGCACGATGATCTGGGGCGACGGCTTCGAGATCGAGACCGTGCTCAACTGCCGGATCGCCGCGGCGGGCCTGAAGATCACCGAGGTGCCGTCCGTCGAGAAGGAGCGCATGTTCGGCGAGACGAACCTGAGGACCTTCGCGGACGGCACGAGGGTGCTGCGTACCCTGCTCTCGGAGCACCGGCGCGCCGACAAGCGGAAGGCCTAGCCGCCCGCGGGTCGGCCGCACACGCGAAAGGGACGCCCCGTGAACCTGTTCGAGCCGACCAACGAGCCCCCGGTCACCGCGACCGTCGTCGTCTGTGTCTACACGGACAAGCGCTGGGCGGACATCGTCGCGGCCGTGGAGTCCGTGCAGAGCCAGGACGTCCTGCCGGTCGAGACGATCATCGTCGTCGACCACAACGAGGCCCTGCTGGAGCGGTGCCGGGAGGCCTTCGACGGCGTCCAGGTGCTGGCCAACACGCACAAGCAGGGGCTGTCCGGCGCCCGCAACACCGCGATCGAGGCGGCGACCGGTGAGGTCGTCGCCTTCCTGGACGACGACGCGTCGGCCCGCGCAGGCTGGCTGCGCGCCCTGCTGGCGCCCTACGGCGACCCCGCGGTGATCGGCGTCGGCGGGATCGCGCACCCGCGCTGGCCCGTCTCCCGCACCGCGGTGGACGACTCCGGGCGCCCGGCGACGCTGCCCGGCGGCACCACCCGGGACGCCACCGGCGAGCTGGACTGGATCGTCGGGTGCACCTACACCGGCCAGCCCACCGAGCAGGCCGAGATCCGCAACCTCATGGGCTGCAACATGTCCCTGCGCGCCGAGGTGTTCAAGCGGGTCGGCGGGTTCGCCGAGGACATCGGGCGGATCGGCAAGAACCCGCTGGGCTGCGAGGAGACCGAGCTCTGCATCCGCGCCCGGCAGGCCTACCAGGCAGACGGGCGGGAGGTGCGGATCCTGTTCGAGCCCGCCGCCGCCGTCGACCACCGGGTGTCCGACGACCGGGTCGACTGGTCCTACCTGCGTCGCCGCAGCTGGGCGGAGGGCCTGTCGAAGGCGGCCGTGTCCAAGCTGGTCGGGCAGGGGGACGCGCTGTCCACCGAGTCCAAGTACGTCGCGACCGTGCTGCCGAAGGCACTGATCCGCGAGGTGCGGGCCAAGCGGCCCGCCTCCGCCGCGGCCGTCGTCACCGCGCTCGGCTTCACCGCCGCGGGCTACGTCCGGGGCAAGCTGCCCGGGGCCACCGCACACGTGCAGCTCCCCTCGTCCGACGGTGCCTGACACCCGCATCCCGTCGTTCGTCCGGCACCGCACGAGGCTGACCGAGGGCCAGCAGCACGCGTGGGACCAGTGGTGGTCCGAGTACGGCGGCGAGGTCGCCGAGACCGATCGGCTGGACGTCACACCGCCGACCGTCCTGGAGATCGGCTCGGGCAACGGCGAGGCCACCGCACTGATGGCCGCCGCGGCGCCGTCGGTGCACCACGTCGCCGTCGAGGTCTACGAACCCGGGTTGGCGCACCTGCTGATCCGGCTGCGCGCGGCGGAGCTGGCGAACCTCCGGCTGCTGCGCGGGGACGCCGTCGACCTGCTGGAGCGGGCCGTGCCGGAGAGCTCGCTGGAGGGGATCCGGATCTTCTTCCCAGACCCCTGGCCCAAGCGGCGGCACCACAAGCGACGGTTGGTGCAGCCGGACTTCGTGGCGCTGGCGGCCTCCCGGCTGCGGCCCGGCGGATGGCTGCACCTGGCCACGGACTGGGCGCACTACGCGGACCAGATGCTCGCGGTGTGCGAGGCCTGCCCGGCGCTGACCCGCGCACCCGAGTCCGACCCCTGGTACCCGCGCCCGGACTCACGCCCGCTCACCAAGTTCGAGCAGCGCGCGGTGCGCGAGGGCCGGATCGTGCGGGATCTGCTCTACACCGCGTAAGGCGGGGGGAGGTGGGGCGCGGCGCGGGAGCGGCCCCGGAACTCGGCCACCACGGCGTCGCCGACCCGGACCGTGACGTCGTAGATCCCCGACCGCCCGGACAGCGCCGTCTCGCGCGCCTCGGCCACCAGCTCGTCGCCCGGCTTCGCGGCCCTGAGGAAGGCGATGTCCCCGCCCGCAGCCACAGTGGACACCCCGTGGCTGTTGCAGGCGAAGGAGAACGCGGCGTCGGCGAGGAAGAACAGGTAGCCGCCGTGGACGATGCCGTGGCCGTTGAGGTGTCGCTCGGCGACGGTCAACGCGGTGCGCGCCCGCCCGGGGGCGATGTCCAGCAGGCGGATCCCCGCGTCCCGGATCGCCCGGTCCTGTCGGGTCATGGCCGCGGCCACCCGATCGGCTGTCTCCTGCTCGCTCACCGGCCCAGTGTCCGGGATAGGGTCTCCCGCATGCCCACCGGACGGACATCGTGACGGCGCCTGGCCCCCTGCCACGAGTCCTGCTCGTGTGGGACGCGCCCAACATGGACATGAGCCTCGGCTCGCTGCTCGGCGCACGCCCCACGTCGGCGTTCCGCCCGCGCTTCGACGCCGTCGGCCGGTGGCTGCTGGATCTCGCCGGACCGGATGCCGTGGCCGAGGCGTGCGTGTTCACCAACGTCGTGCCCGGGTCGACCGAGGTCGTGCGCCCGTGGGTCGAGGCGCTGCGCAACGTGGGCTTCGCGGTGTTCGCCAAGCCGAAGGTCGTCGAGGACAGCGACGTCGACGACGACATGCTCGCCCACATCCACATGCGCGAGCAGGAGGGGCACCTGCGGCACGTCGTCGTCGCCTCGGGCGACGGGCGGGCGTTCCGCGAGCCGCTCGAGACGCTGATCGAGCAACACGTCGACGTGACGGTGATCGGCTTCCGGGAGTACGCGAACTTCGCGCTGAACTCGGAGACGATCTCCTTCCTCGACCTCGAGGACATGGACGGGGTGTTCCGCGAGCCGCTGCCGCGGATGACCCTGGAGACCCTCCCGGACGAGGGTGCCTGGCTCCCGCCGTTCCGCTCGCTGCGGTCGCTCCTCGACCACCGCCGGTGAGGTTCACCGCCCCCGTCGTCCTCACCTGCGGCGCGGGGTTCCCGGTGGTGCGCGACGGCGTCGTCGACGTCCTGGAGTCCGGTCGCCTGGGGTACGTGGGGGTCCGGTCGGAGGCGCCCGCGCGGGAGGGTCCGGTGCAGGCGCTGTCCGGGCTGCTCATGCCCGGGCTCGTCAACACGCACTGCCACACGCCGATGGCGCCGCTGCGGGGGATGGGCGGGGACCTGCCGCTGCTGTCCTGGCTCCAGGACGTGATGTGGCCCGCGGAAGGCAAGCTCACCGCGGAGGACGTCCGGGTCGCGATGACCGCAGGCGCCGTCGAGCTGCTGCGCACCGGGTGCACCACCAGCGTCGAGATGTACTTCTTCACCGACGCGGTCCTGTCCGCGGTGGAGGCCGTCGGCTCGCGGGTGGTGCTGACCCCGGGGATCCTCGCCGCGCCCGGGTGGGACCGGCTGGGCAGCTGGGAGGAGATGCGAGACGACGTCTCGGCGCGGATCTCCTCCCACGGCGTCGTCTTCGGGCCGCACGACCGGTTCGAGCTGGGCTACGGGCCGCACTCCGCCTACACGCTGCCTGCCGCGGCGTTGGAGTCGATCGCGGCCGAGGCGCAGGCTCGGGGAGCGTTGATGCACGTCCACGTCGCGGAGTCGCGACAGGAGGACGTGGCCGTCCGCTCGTCGCACGGCTCGGTGCCCGCGCTGCTGGACTCGCTGGGCGCGCTGTCCGGCCGGGTGCTGGCCGCCCACTCCGTCCAGCTGTCCGACGACGACCTGGACCTGTTCGCCCGCAACGGGGTCGCCGTTGCGCACTGTCCCGGCTCGAACGCGAAGCCCAGCTCGAGGCCGCCTCCGGCACCAGCCCGCGCCGCGCGAACACGAACCCGAA
>NZ_JACBXB010000452.1 GCF_013870575.1 Pseudonocardia pini | reverse complement strand
CCGCCCTGCACGTCCACCCGCAGACCGTGCGCTACCGCCTCGCGAGCCTCCGCGAGACCTACGGCGAGCTGTTGGAGACCCCGAAGGGCCGCCTGGAACTGACCCTGGGCCTGCGCACCCTCCCCCGCCCCTGACGCCTGATGGAGCCACGACTGTCGTTCGGCGGGCCGAGAACGACAGTCGTGGCTCCGTGATGCGGGGCTGGGGGCGGGTCAGGCGGCCAGGCGGGCCGGAGCGGCCCGGCGGGTGAGCTTGCTGACGCGCTTCGGGGTGGGTGTCGCGGAGCCGTAGCGCTCGTGGCCGCCCGGGAAGGCCAGCCGGATGATCTTGCGCCACACCTTGCCGTACTGCTTCGGCAGCGAGCCCGCGTTGTACGGCAGGCCGTAGCGGCGGCAGATGTCCTGCACCTTCGGCGCGATCTCCGAGTAGCGGTTGCTGGGCAGGTCCGGGAAGAGGTGGTGCTCGATCTGGTGGCTCAGGTTCCCGGTCATGATGTGCATCGCCTTGCTGCCGGTCAGGTTCGCCGACCCCAGCATCTGGCGGATGTACCACTGGCCGCGGGTCTCGCCGTCGAGCCGCTCCTCCTCGAACGTCTCCGTGCCGTCCGGGAAGTGGCCGCAGAAGATCACGGCGTGCGACCAGACGTTGCGGACGATGTTCGCGGTGAAGTTCGCGGTGAGGTTCGCGAGGAAGTTCGGCCCGGACAGCAGCGGGAACAGGACGTAGTCCTTGGCCGCCTGCTTGCCGATCTTCTTGGCCGTCGCGAGGATCTGCGGCTTGGCCTCGGCCCAGCTCTTCTCGCCGCTGCGGATCTTGTCGGTCTCCATGTCGTACAGCGCGATGCCGTACTCGAAGATCAGCGACAGGCCCACGTTGGTGAGCGGCTGCAGCAGGTCGGCGGGCTTCCACTCCTGCTCCGGGGTGATCCGCATGACCGTGTAGCCCAGGTCGCGGTCCTTGCCCCGGATGTTGGTGAAGGTGTGGTGCTCGTAGTTGTGCGAGCGCTTCCAGAACTCGGCCGGGTCCACGTGGTCCCAGTCCCAGGTCGTGGAGTGGATCTTCGGGTCCCGCATCCAGTCCCACTGGCCGTGCAGGATGTTGTGCCCGAGCTCCATGTTCTCGAGGATCTTCGCCACCGACAGCGCGGCGGTGCCCGCGATCCACGCGGGCGGGAACTTCGCGAACAGGAGGATGCCGCGGCCGCCGAACTCCAGGCTCCGCTGGGCGCGGATGACCGCGTGGATGTAGCGGGCGTCGCGCTCCCCGCGGGAGGCCACGACCTCCTCGCGGATCGCGTCGAGCTCGGCCCCGAGCTGCTCGACCTGCTCGTCGGTCAGGTGGGCGGCGGCGCTGGGGCGTTCGGCTGCGCGTTGCAGCATCATTCCTCCGGACATCTAGAGGGCGAGGGTGACGTCGCCGGTCGGGGCGGAGACGCAGGTGCGGACGGGGCGGCCGGGCTGGTCGGCGGCGTCGTGCCGCTCGCCGGTCTGCAGGTCCCGGACGGCCCCCGCGGTCAGCTTCCCGACGCAGGTGTGGCAGATCCCCATGCGGCAGCCGCTGGGCATCAGCGCACCCGCCGCCTCGCTCGCGGCGAGGATGGCGGTGTCGGGAGCGGCGTCGGCGTCGAGCTCGCCGGGCAGGCCGAGGTCGAGCTCGGTCTCGGTGTCCGCCACCACGTCCCAGAGCAGCAGCTCCTCGCGGCCGCGCCGCTCGTGCCCGACGAGCAGCCGCTGGTCACCGCGGACGGGGGAGAAGGCGACGGCGTTCAGCCCCTTCCCCGGGCCGTCGGACTTCTCGGCCACGAGGTCGCCCGCCACCGTGAGCACCCGCAGCGCGGGGTGGCGCGAGTCGCCGTGCTCGGAGTGGGTGATCGCGACGAGGGTCTCGTCCTCCGACAGCCCGCCGACCCCCGCGTCCTCCGGGTTGCGGTAGAGGACGCGCGCGGGTCCGCCGCGGTCGGCGACCCAGACGGTGGTGCCGTCGTCCGTCGAGGTGCCGACGACGACCCGCTCGCGCCCGATGTCCAGGCCCGCCGGGTAGCCGTCCTCGACGTCCGGGAGCGGGAGGGTCGCGGGACCGCCCGCGAAGGGCTGCTCGACCCAGTGCCCGAACTCGTCCCCGTCGGTGTCGGAGAACCACCAGACCGTCTCGCCCTCGGGCGGGAGCGTGGCGAAGAACGTCCCGGCGGGGCGGTCGGTCAGCCTGCGGTGCTCGTCGGTCGCGCGGTCCCAGAGGTGGACCTGCGTGGTGCCGCTCTGGTTCGAGCTGTAGACGCAGCGGTCCGGGGCGTCGAGCGCCCAGGCGGGCCGGGACATCCGCACCGCGGTGAACCGGGCCCGCCAGCGCTGCTCGCGCTCGTCGTCGAACAGGGCCTCGGGAACGGGAGCGGTGGGGTGCGTACTCACCTCATCGATCCTGCACGATCAACGCCGTCAGCCGCAGGCGGTTGATCGCGGCCAGCTCGCTGCGGGTGCGTGCGGCCTCCTGCTCGGCGGTGCCGTCCAGCCGCTCGGTGAGCACCGCGAGCAGCTCGTCCGCGCTGCGGCCCGCCGCGCAGACGAGGTAGACGTGCCCGAACCGGCGCTCGTACTCCACGTTGCCCGCGGCCATCGCCGCGCGGACCTCGTCCGAGGCGTCCGCCATGCCGGACTGCTCCTTCGCGGAGGCCGCGGAGTGGACGGTACGGGCCCCGATGCGGGGGTGGCCCGCCAGGGCGTCGCCGAGGTCGTCGAGCTCGGCGAGCGCGGTGTCGCCCGCCGCGAGCAGGGCGTCGAGGTCGCCGTACGGGCGTCCGGCGGTCACGGCCTCGGCCCACCTGGTCGACGAGCACACCGTCAGCAGGGCGGCGACGGCGGCGGGCGGGGGGAGTGCGTCGAACGCGTCCGTGCTCGTCATGGGGACAGGATGTCGCGCCGGGGGGATCAGGGGGAAACCCGGATCCGTCACAGCACCGGGGCCGGCACCATGGCCGTGTGAACGAGCCGGTGCGCCCCGAGGACATGCGGGTCTCCGATGTCGACCGGGCGGTCACCGCCCGGCACCTGCAGTGGGCGCAGGGGGAGGGCCTGCTCGATCTCGAGGAGTTCGACGGGCGGTCCGCCGAGCTGTGGGCGGCGAAGACGCGCGGGGACCTGCAGCGGCTGGTCCGAGACCTCCCACCGGTGCCCACGACCGCGCCCGCCCGGCGGTCCGACGGGAGGCCGAGGGTCTTCGCCGACGACGGCGGCGGCACCGCGATGCGGGTCCTCACGATCATCTTCACGTCGATCGCGGTGGTGAACCTGGTGGTGTGGGGGATCGTCTCGATCACCACGGGAGACACCGCCTACCCGTGGTTCCTGTGGTCCGGCATCCCACCGCTGGCCGTCCTGCTGACCCTGTACGCCTTCGGGATCGGGCGGCCGAAGCGGGGCGACTGAGCGGGATCAGGCGAGCTCGGCGGAGCCCACGAGCATGCGGAGTGCCTCCGCCACCTCGGCGCCCGTCGGGGCGGTGTCGGGGTCGACGACCCACTGGACCATCAGCCCGGTGAGCAGGACCTGGTAGAAGCCGCCCAGCACGCGGGTGTGGCGGTCCGCCTCGGCGGTCTCGTCCGGCAGGGTGTGGAACATCGAGGCCAGCTCCTCGCGGTTCTCCCGCTGTGCCCCGACCAGGGCCTCGTGCAGGCGCGGGGACCGGGCCGCCTCCGCCAGCGACTCGACGTAGGTGGTCCAGAGCTTCCGGTCGGTGCGGAACAGCTCGACGATCGCCGTCCAGGTCTGCTCCACCCGCTCGTCCGGCGAGGCGGCGGGATCCACCCGGCCCAGGGCTGCGTCGAGCGCCTGTGTCCACTCGCCGGCGCCGCGCACGGCGGCCTCGGTGAGCAGCGCGTCCTTCGAGCCGAAGTGGTAGCCGATCGACGCGAGGTTGGTCCCGGACGCGGCGACGACGTCCCGGGCGGTCGTCCGGCCGAAACCCTTGGTGTACAGGCAGTCGGCGGCGCCGTCCAACAGGTCCTCGCGATGTCCCATGGGCGGCGACCCTAACTCACCCAAGATCAATACCGATGTGTGGGACGGACGTGTATCTCACGTGCCCGCGGTGGGGCGGGTCCGTCCGCGCAGGAAGGCCGAGAGCAGACCGACGACCCCTCCCGCCGCCAGCAGCGGCAGCCCCGGTCCGAGCTGGACCAGCGCCGCGACGTCCCCGCCGAGCCTCCCCAGCGACGTGAGGTCGAGCGCCGCGACGCCCACCGCGGCCAGGCCCGCGAGCCCGACCAGGATCCGCAGGACCGCGCCCGCCCGGGATTGCAGGCGCAGCGCGGCGGCGAGCAGCAGGGCGCCGCCCGCACCGAGGGCGATCACGCCGTCGCCGCCGTCGAGGCCGGTCACCGTGAGGGCTCCGGCCACGTTCGCCCAGGGCAGCAGGACCCCGACGGCCACCAGCCCGCCCCCGACGATCCCCAGCAGCGCTCCCAGCGGGAGGCGGCGGGGC
>NZ_JACBXB010000451.1 GCF_013870575.1 Pseudonocardia pini | reverse complement strand
GCCCACCACCGCGCGGCGCCTTGTCCACGTAGGTAAACCGGTAGCGGCGGGGGCAGTCCTCCCAGGTCCCGAGCCGGGCGGGGGTCACCCGCACCAGCGGACGCGCCCAGGCCTCCTCGCCGGACAGCACGTCGAACCCGAGCTGCTCGCCTGTCACCGGGGCCACGGTACCGAGGGGTCAGCCCTCGAGGACGGGGACCCCGCTCCCCTTGTCCACCAGGGCGTCCAGGGCCTCCGGCGCGGTCGTCTCGGCGGCGATCGGGGTGGTCTTGTTGGTCCCGTGGTAGTCCGACGAGCCCGTCGCGACCAGGCCGAGGTCCTGCGCGACCCCGCGCAGCGTCGCCCGGTCCTCGGGGCTGTGGTCGGGATGGTCCACCTCGACGCCCTGCAGGCCGATCGTCGCCAGGTCCGCCAGCACCGACAGCTCGATGACGCGGCCCCGCTTGCGCGCCAGCGGGTGCGCGAAGACCGGCACCCCGCCCGCGTCGACGATCATCTGCACCGCGCGCTCGACGGGGGTGTCCGTCTTCGGCTCGTAGTACTTGCTGCCGGTGCGCAGGATGTCCGCGAACGCCTCGTTGACCGACCCGACGACACCGGCCCGGACCAGCGCCTGCCCGAGGTGGGGGCGACCCGGCGTCGTCCCCGCGGGGACCAGGTCGAAGATGCGCTCGGCGTCGAGCTGCGGGTAGTCCGCGGCCACGTTGCGCGCCATCTTCTGCAGCCGCTCGACGCGCTCGGCCACCAGCCGCGCCTGCTCCTCGACGATCGCCGGGTGCCGCGGGTCGAAGAGGTAGCCGAGCAGGTGCACGGCCACGGTCGCCCGGTCGCCCGGGGTCTCCGGCCTGCCCGTGGGGCTCACACAGGAGAACTCCGCACCCCTGACCAGCCGCATCCCGGCGGGGAGCACGGCTGCGGCACGTTCCCAGCCACCGGTGGTGTCGTGGTCGGTGAGCGCGAGGGTGCCGATCCCGGCGGCGGCCGCCGTGGCGACCAGCTCCTCGGGCGTCTCCGTGCCGTCGGAGACGGTGGAGTGGGTGTGCAGGTCGATCAGGGCCACCGACCGAGGCTACGTGCCCTCAACGACGCCAGCGGTTGCGGGCCAGCATGCCGGTGGCGCGGGTCTTGCCCTTCTCCCCGAACACCAGCTCGGAGAGGGCCTCGTAGATCTCCTCGGGCCGCGGCATGTAGTCGATCTTGTTCAACGCCTGGATCTGACCGGCGGACTCCACGATCAGCGTGCCGTAGCCGAGAATGCGGCCGCCGAACGTGCGTTGGAAGGTCAGGTCGGTGACCTTCCCGAGCGGCATCATGCCGACGTTGTGCGTGATGATCCCCTGGGCCAGCATCACGCGCTTGTCCGTGATCACGATCCGCTCGATCCACCAGAGGATCGAGTTGACCACGAACCGCAGCACGGCGACGAGCGCCAGGTAGAACGTCAGGTTGTCGACGAGCGCCTCGCCCCAGCCACCGAGCCGTCCCTCCAGCAACCGGTCGATGAGGATCATCGCGATCAGGAAGAGGGCCGTCTGGGTGATGTGCGGGATCATGACGGCCCAGTGCTGACGCACGCGGATGACCCGCCGCTCGGTCGGCAGCAGGTACTCGTCGATCTCCCGTGGGGCGAGCATCAGCCCGGGGTCACCCCCTGGAAGAAGGTGATGATGCTGTTGCCGACACCCGCCAGCCAGCTGCCGATCCCGGAGACGGTGGACGACGCGCCGCCAGGGTTGGTGACGATGAAGAAGATCACCAGCACCAGGAGGAGAACCCCGACCAGCTTCTTGACGTTCACACGACCACCGTTCCGGCCCGAGGGAGCTTTCAAGATCCGAAATTACCGACATCCCGGCCAGGAGACATCGGCCGTGCGGGCAGCGTACCGTTTCGACCGATGACCGAGGGTAGCCGACACGTCGCCTGTGTGGGGGGAATCCTGCACGGCGCCGACGGCAGGTTGCTCCTGATCAAACGGGGCACGGAGCCAGGACGAGGTCTCTGGTCGATCCCGGGCGGCCGGCGGGAGCCGGAGGAGTCCGACCGCGAGGCGGTCGTCCGCGAGATGGCCGAGGAGACCGGGCTGGTGGTCGAGGTCGGCGAGCACCTCGGGACCGTGGTCCGCGGGCCCTACCGGATCGCGGACTACGCCTGCACCGCCGTCGGCGGCACCCTCGCCGCCGGGGACGACGCCGCGGACGCCCGCTGGGTGGACGCCGCCGAGTTCGCCGCGCTCCCCCTCGTCGAGGGTCTCGCGGACACCCTCGCCGACTGGGGCCAGACCCCCCTGTGAGCGGCGATCGTCGCCATGACGACCATCGCCGCTCACGACGTGGGGTCAGGTCTGCGGCACGGGCCGGCCGGGCTGCTCGCCGCCGCGGGCGTCCCCGTAGCTGCGCTTGGGCACCATGACCTTGCGGCGGAAGATGCAGACGACGGTGCCGTCCTGCTTGTAACCGATGGTCTCGACGTAGACCACGCCACGGTCGTCCTTCGACTTCGACTCGGTCTTGTCCAGGACCGTCGTCTCGCCGTAGATGGTGTCGCCGTGGAAGGTCGGCTTCACGTGCCGGAGCGACTCGACCTCGAGGTTCGCGATCGCCTTGCCTGAGACATCCGCCACACTCATGCCGAGCAGCAGGGAGTACACGTAGTTCCCGACCACCACGTTCTTGCCGAAGTCGGTGGTCTCCTCGGCGTAGTGCACGTCCAGGTGCAGCGGGTGGTGGTTCATCGTGATGAGGCAGAAGAGGTGGTCGTCGTACTCGGTGACCGTCTTACCGGGCCAGTGCTTGTACACCGCACCGACCTCGAACTCCTCGTAGTAGCGCCCGAACTGCAACGTCTTCGCCTCCATCGCCGACAGGTGGTACGAGGGCGTAATCTAGCCGGTGGCCCGCTCGAAGAACGGGCCCGCGCGACGACGGTCACCGGCGGCCCCGTCCGAAGGAAGAGGGAGGTGGACGCGATGGACCCCGCGCCAGGCAGTAGTACGAAGCGCGTCCCCGCCGGGCCCGAGGGCCTGTAGCGCCGCCTGATCCGAGGCGACCGGCGAGGCGTGCGCACCCCAGGTGTCCCCCGCCCACCCTCGCCGCAGGAGGTGCCCTGTGCCGCCCCTGTCCAACCTCCGCCCCGCCATCAAGGCCGCATCGCGCGGCCGGCTCCCCGGTCGCAACACCCACACGAGCGTCCTCCCGCGGCTGCGCGTGCCCATGTCCGCCTACGTCGTGGACTGCGGCGTGTACGTCGACGGCGAGCGGCTCCCCGGCCGCTGGAGCCACGACGCCGCGATCGACGAGGTCCGCGAGCGCGGGGAGGGCTTCGTCTGGATCGGCCTCCACGAGCCGACGGACGACCAGATCGAGGGCATCGCCCAGACGTTCGGCCTGCACGAGCTCGCCGTCGAGGACGCGGTGCACGCCCACAACCGGCCGAAGCTCGAGCGGTACGACGACTCGCTGTTCATGGTGCTCAAGACGGTCTGCTACGTCGGGCATGCCGAGCCGACCAGCGCGAACGAGATCGTCGAGACCGGGGAGGTCCAGGCCTTCGTCGGGCGGGACTTCGTGGTCACGGTCCGACACGGCAGGCACAGCGGACTGCAGGAGGTCCGGCGCAGGCTGGAGGACGACCCGGAGCAGCTCGCGCTGGGCCCCGCGGCCGTGCTGCACGCGATCGCGGACCACGTCGTGGACACCTATCTGGACGTCGTCGAGTCGATCGAGGACGACATCGACGACATGGAGGCGGAGGTCTTCGCCCCGCGCTCGACGATGGACCCCGAGCAGATCTACGTGATGAAGCGCGAGATCCTCGAGCTCCGCCGCGCGGTGATGCCGCTGCTCAAGCCGCTGCACAAGATCACCGAGGGGTACAGCTCGCTGATCCCGCACGAGGTGCGCTCCTACTTCCGGGACGTCGAGGACCACCTCTCGGGCGTCGCCGAGCGCGTGGTGGGCTTCAACGAGCTCCTCACCACGCTGGTCGACGCGGTGCTGGCCAAGACCTCCATGCGGCAGAACCAGGACATGCGCAAGATCACCGCGTACGCCGCGCTGATCACCGTGCCCACCATGGTCGCGGGCATCTACGGGATGAACTTCGACTACATGCCCGAGCTGCACTGGGAGTTCGGCTACCCGATGGTGATCCTCATCATCGTGGGCGCCTGTGGGCTGCTCTACCGCAACTTCCGGAAGAACGGCTGGCTGTGAGGAGCTGAGGGTCGAGTCGCTGTCCACGCCGGACCGTTCTAGCCTCGGCCCGTGTCCAAGCGTCAGCCACGCACCCCGCTCCGCCTGCTCGACCTGCCCCGGTGGGCCGAGCAGGAACCGTCGTGGAAGGCGGCGAGCCCGCCACTGATCCACGCGGCGACCGAGCGGGCGCTCGCGCGGCCGTCGGGTGGGTGGGTCGTGCTCTGCGGGAGCCGCGAGGTGCGGGCGGGCAAGGCGTTCGGGCGCACGGTGGCGGGCCGCGAGAGGG
>NZ_JACBXB010000450.1 GCF_013870575.1 Pseudonocardia pini | reverse complement strand
CGACCCACGCCGGCCCACCCGCGGGGGCGTCGACGCGCAGGATCGGGGCCGTGGCACGGGCCGGTGCCGGATCGGTGAGCGCACGGAGGTCGGGGGCGAACGACATGGGTCCTCGATTCGCTGTTCTGTGCAGTTACTGCATCACGCAGATACTGCGCGAGACACTAGGATCGCGCCATGGGTACGTCAAGGGAGGGGCTGACGGCCGAGGTGCTGGCAGCGGTCGCCGCGTGGCAGATCCCGGTCATCCAGCTCAACGGCATGATCGCCGAGCGGATGGGCATGACGTGGACGGACCTGCAGGCGCTCTACGTCCTGGCCAACCACGGCCCCGCCACCCCCGGCGAGCTGGCGCGACGGGTCACGCTGACCAGCGGGGCGGCCTCCCGGATGATCGACCGGCTCGTGGCGGCGGGCTTCGTCCGCCGGGTGCCCGACTCCCGTGACCGCAGGCGGGTGCTGATCGAGCCGGTCCCCGAGGCCGTCGAGCGGGTGGGTGGGCTCTACGGCCGCCTCAACGACCGGCACCGCGCCGATCTCGGGGGCCTCTCGGAGCCGCAGCTGCGCGCGCTCCTCACCTTCCTCCAGGACGCGACGGCGAGCACCGAGGCCGAGATCGAGGACTTCTGACCTGCCCGTGTCGAGAACCGCGCGCCGGCTCCGACCCACCGGTGACAGCCCACCCGAGAAGGAGCCTCCGATGCGCAGGATCACCCACCACATCAACGTCTCGCTCGACGGCCGGATCTGCGGCCCGAAGGGGGAGTTCGACTGGACCACGATGGGTCCGGAGCACTCCGTCTACTCGGCGGCCCTGCAGCCGGAGGGGTCGTCGCTGCTCTACGGCCGGGTCGTCTGGGGCTGGATGTCCTCGTACTGGCCGCACGCGGACGAGACCTCCGAGCACCCGCACGACCGCGCCTACGCCCCGCTCTGGCGGGCCACGCCCAAGGTCGTCGCCTCCCGGACGCTGGAGTCCGTGGACGTCGAGAACACGGTCCTGGTCCGGACGGTCGACGAGATCGCCGCGCTGGAGGGGGACTTCGTGCTGATGGGCGGCGGTGCCCTGGCGGGGGCGCTGACGGCGGCGGGGCTGGTCGACCGGCTCAGCGTCATCGTGCACCCCGTGGTCCTGGGTGGCGACCACGCGCTGCTCCCGGGGGCAGGCCGCGCCGCGTTCACCCTGCGCGAATCCCGCGTGCTCGACGGCAGCGTGGTCCTCTCGCTCTACGACCGCGCCTAGTGTCGGGTCCATGAACGCCCTGCAGCGCGCCGCGCGCCTCGTGAACACCGTCGTCACCCCGCTCGCGCGTCGCGGCAGGCTCGGCCCGATGACCGTGGTCAGCTACACCGGCCGCCGCTCGGGCCGGGAGTTCGAGCTCCCGGTCGCGTTCCAGCGCGAGGACGAGGGTGGCGTCATCCGGGTCGAGGCGCCGGACCAGAAGCGGTGGTGGCGGAACTTCACCGGCGAGGGCGCGCCGCTGCGGGTGCGGCTCGACGGGGTGGACCGGCCGGGCCACGGCGTCGCGGTGCGGGACGGCAGGCGGGTCCGGGTCGACGTGCGGCTGGTCGCCTGACGAGGGTGTGGCGACCACCCCGGCGAAAGGCCTGGTGACAGGCCGGATCGGACCGACGCGCAGCGGCAGGCTCCTTCTCGTACACCCCGTCGAGGAGGACACCATGACCGCCACGCTGACCGCTCAGGACTACGCGGGCCACACCCTGACCCCGGCTCGCTCGAGCTTCCGCCGCCGCGCCGTCGGCGTCACGACCGTCGTCGGCGGCCTGCTCGTCGCGGCCGGCTTCGCGACGACGGTCTGGGAGACCGGCGAGAGCAAGCTCGCCTACCTGGACTCCCTCGTCGTCGACCCGATGCAGAGCCAGGTCGCCGCGGTGCTGCTGTTCTTCGGCTACATGGGGCTGACCCCGATGCTGTTGTCCTTCGTGGCGATGACCCGCAGCAGAGCGCGGGTACTGGGGAACGTGGCCGTCGCGATCTCGTGGATCCCGGTCCTGGCCCTGCCCGGCCTGCTCGTCACGGACTTCTACGACCTGGCGATCCGGCAGCAGCTGCCGCCGGACACCGCGGTCGTGGTCTCCGACGCCGCCCAGAACCTGCCGCTGGCGGCGTTCCTCGGCGGCCCGACGACGATGCTCGCCTTCGTCGGCATGGTGGTCGGCGCGGTCGCGGCCTGGCGAGCGGGCTTCTTCCACTGGGCCTTCGCCCTGCTGGTCGTGGTGAGCGTCGCGATGATGGTGCTGCCGCTCGGTCTGCAGCACGACGCCACCGCCAACATCGCGAGCGGCGCGATGCTGGGGCTGTTCATGGTCGCCGTCGGCGTCTCCGCGCTGCGGATGAGCGACCGGCAGTGGGCCACCGGCGAGCGCTGACCCCGTGAACGACCGGCACTCTCGCTCAGTAGGTGTGAGCGAGAGTGCCGGTCGTTCGTCAGCGGACGAGGAAGCCTGCGTCGACGGGCAACGTGGAGCCGGTGACGTACCGGCCGTCGTCGCTCACCAGGTAGAGGATCGCGTTGCTGATGTCACGCGGCTCGACCAGCCCGACGTCGAGCAGGTTCCTCGTCTGGTCCAGCGCCCCCGGGTTCTCCTCGATCCACCTGCCGATGACCTCGTTCTGCACCATCGGGGTCGCGACGCCGGTGGGGTGCACCGTGTTGACCCGGATGTTGTAGTGCGCGAACGAGTGCATCAACCCGACGACGCCGTGCTTGCTCGCCGCGTACCCGGTCACCGCGCCGGAGCCGTCCCCGCCGCGGCCCGAGATGCCCTGGGTGGAGCTGGTGAGCACGATCGCCCCGCCCTGACCCTGTTCGATCAGCTTCGGCGCGGCCACGTGCACCGCGTTGAACACCCCCGTGAGGTTGACCCCGACCACGTCCGCCCAGGTGGCGAACGTGTCCTTCTCCGGGGCGCCCTGCGGTGCGATGCCGGCGTTGGCCAGCACGATGTCGATCCGCCCCAGCTCCGCGACGCCGGCGTCGAACGCCGCCTGCAGCGCAGCGGGATCGCGGACGTCCGCGACCGCGGTGACGATCCGCCGGTCCAGCGCCTCGACGAGCTTCTGCGTCTCCTCGAGGTCCCCGGGGGTGGCCATCGGGTAGGCCACCGTGTCGATCTGTGCGGCGAGGTCCACCGCGATGATGTCGGCGCCCTCCTCGGCCAACCGGATCGCGTGGCTGCGACCCTGACCGCGTGCGGCGCCGGTGATGAAAGCGACCTTGCCGTCGAGCTTGCCCATGCTCGTCGTCCTTCCCGACTCCGGTCCGATCGGGACCGGGAGGGGCGGACGACGGTCGGTGGGCCGTGGTGGATCCGCCCTCTCGATCTCCGTACCACGCCTTTGCGGAGACGGTCCGGGTGAGAGCTGCGCCACCCCCGGTGATCAGCTGTTCTGGAGGTACACCAGCACCGCGGAGACCCGGCGGTTGAGGTCCTTCTCCTCAGACAGCCCGAGCTTGGAGAAGATCGAGTTGGTGTGCTTCTCGATGGCCCGCTCCGACAGGACGAGGGCGGCGGCGATGGAGGCGTTGGACTTGCCCTGCGCCATCTCCCCGAGCACCTCGAGCTCGCGGGGGGTGAGGGCGTCGAGCTCGCTGGGCTTGGCGCGCTGGGCGGCGACGAGGCCCTCGATGACGGTCGGGTCGATCACCGACCCGCCGTCGGCGACCCGGCGGATCGCCTCGGCGAGCTCGTCCCCGTCGGCGACCCGCTCCTTCAGCAGGTATCCGCGGCGGGCGGTGCCGTCGGCGAGCAGGGTCAGCGCGTACTGCGCCTCCGCGTACTGCGAGAGCAGGATGACGCCGATCTCCGGCTTGCGGACGCGCAGGTCCGCGGCCACCGAGATGCCCTCGTCCGTGTTCGTCGGGGGCATCCGGATGTCGGTGACGACGACCTCGGGATCGTGCTCGTCGACCAGCTTGTTGAGCGCGGGGAGATCGGCGGCGGACCCGACCAGGGTCAGGTCGGGGGTGCCGTCGATGAGCCGGGCGAGCCCGTGCCGGAGCAGGGCGTTGTCCTCGGCGAGGGCCACACGGATCGTCACGCGCAGGATCGTAAGCGGATCACGCGCCGTCAGGGGGGTGTGGTGGCCACACCGTTGTCGGTTCGGGATACCGCCCCCCGGGCGAGCGGAACCTCTGGGACCCGCCGCGCGGGCACCGACACGCCGACGGTCAGCCTCGGCACCCGCCCCCCGGCCCGGCGTGCCCGCCCGCGGGACCAGAGGTAGCGCACCGGGCCGCTGACCAGGGCCGACCGTGGCAGCTCACGCAGGGCCGCCGGGATCCGTTGCAGCAGACCGGCCCGGCCCGCCTTGCTCAGCACGACCTTGGTGACCACGCTCGCCAGCCCGGCCGCGTTCGCCTCGGTCTGGGCGCGCACGGTCGCGCCGTCCGTGGCGTGGTGGTGGCGCACCCACGCCGCGGGCTCGTACACGACCGGGTGACCCGCGAGCAGCAGCCGCACCAGGAACTCG
>NZ_JACBXB010000044.1 GCF_013870575.1 Pseudonocardia pini | reverse complement strand
GCCCTGGGCGGGGACCGTGCTGTCCGGCGCGGCGAGCCCCGAGCAGGTCGCGAGCAACGTCGCGGCGACCGCGGTGAAGGTGCCGGCCGAGGTGGAGGACGATCTGCTCGACCTCGCCGAGCCCGCCGAGACCTACTGGGCCGAACGCTCGACCCGCCCCTGGTCCTGACCACCCACCGTCAGGGGATGCGGAGGACCGGCTTACCCGGGGCGCGGTCGGGGGAGTCGAGGTACTCGTGGGCGGCCACGACGTCGTCGAAGGCGAAGACGCGGTCGATCACCGGGCGCAGCGCCCCGCACGCCAGGCCCGCGCGGACGAACGCCACGGCGCGGCGCAGCGCCGCGGGATCGCCCGTGACCTCGAAGACGCGGTACCGCCGCAGCCAGACCGCCGCGTACCCGCCGCCCGGGAGCGGGGTCGGCAGGCCGGAGAGGCCACCGTGCACGAGCACGCTCGCCCCCGGGGCGCAGGCCTGCACGAGCTGGGCGACCTGGGGCCCGCCGACGGCGTCGAGCACGAGATCGGCCGGACCGAGCTCGGCGAGCAGGGCTCGGGCCAGGGGGAAGTCGCCCGCGTAGGGGCCGCTCACCACGACGCGCTCGGCGCCTGCCGCGCGCAGCCCCGCCACCTGTTCCTCGGCCGGGGTGGTCACCACGACCTCGGCACCCAGGTGGCGCAGCACCTGGATCGCGGCGAGCCCGATGCTGTTCGACGCGGCGGTGACCACCACGCGGTCCCCGGGCCGCACCCGCACGACCTCGCCGACCATCCCGTAGACCGTCACGTACGGCATCCAGACGGCGGCGCCGGTGATCGCGTCCATCCCCGCGGGCCGCGCGACCAGTGCCGCGGCGGGCACGACCGCCTCCTCGGCGTACACCGGATGGTCGTTCTGGGAGAAGGCCGGGATCACGCTCACCGCGTCCCCGGCCGTCCATCCGGTGACCCCCGGCCCGACCTCCAGGACCTCGCCGGCGGCCTCCGTGCCCAGGCCCGCGGGCAGCCGCGGGTCGTCCAGGTAGGTGCCGCGGCGGAAGTTCACCTCGGCCCGGTTGAGGCCGACGGCGTCGACCCGGATCCGGACCTCGCCGGGCCCGGGCGCGCGCACCGGGACCTCCTCGATCCGCAGGACCTCGGGGCCGCCGAGCTCGTGGAACCGGACGGCGCGCACCCCCGTCAGCCGCGGTTCTGCTCGGAGCGCCGCAGCACGGCCGCCGCGATCCGGACGACGGACGAGTCCACGATGACCCCGGCGATCCCCCAGGGCCCGATCCAGCCGGCGACCGGGTTCCCGCCCGAGGCCAGGGCCACCCCGAGGACGGCGAGGAAGCTCGCCACGCCGAGCATCCCGAACACCGCCGTGCCGAGCACGACCGCGGGAGTGGGGCGCGTGACCAGCAACCCGACGACCACCAGCGCGACCGCGCACAGCACCGCCGAGAACACCTGCGCCCACAGCGCGCCGCCGACCACGGCCAGCCCACCGTGCGCCACCGCGGCGGCGGCGACGAGACCCAGCAGGAGCTTCGGCGGGGACAGGGTGGGCGCGCTCACGCGCTCAGCGTAAGCCCCCGACCCACCCGGTCGTGCCGCCGTGGCGGCTTCCCTCGCCGGGGCCGGAGGGCAAGACTGACGGCCGACACGCGCGACGAGGGGGAACAGGGATGGCAGGCGGTTACGGACAGGGTGGCGGGTACGGCACCTGGGACCGCGACGAGCAGACCCGCCAGTTCGGCCGCGAGCCGCAGCCGGGTCAGTACGAGCAGCCGCGGCAGTACGAGCCCGCCGGCCAGTACGAGCCCGCGGGCCAGTACGAGCCGCCGCGCCCGCCGAAGCCGACGGTCGACGCGGGTAAGCTGTGGGCCGCGGGCATCGCGACGGCGATCGTGGCGGCCCTCGTCGCGATGGTCGGGACCCTGCTGGTCCGGGCCGTGCTGCGGATCGCGTTCAACGGCCCGGCCGAGTCCGGCGTCCTCGGCGACTCGCGGACCGTGCTGCTGTGCGTGCTGTCCGCGGTGGCCGCGCTGGCCGCGACCGGGCTCGCGCACCTGTTGCTGCTCTCGACGCCGCGGCCGATGACGTACCTGTCGTGGATCGTCGGGCTGGTGACGGTGGTCGTGGCGCTGCTGCCGCTGCTCGGGAGCGGGCCGATCGCCGAGCGCGTGACCAGCGCCGTCATCTACCTGGTGATCGGCCTGGTGATCAGCAGCCTGGTCGCGGGCGCGGGGGCCTCCGCGCGCCGGGGTCCGTCGACGAGGACGCGCTAGCAGGACAGCGGAGTCACGTTTTCCCGACCCCACACGACACGGTGGGGGACCGAGGAGAAGGAGACCACCGTGCTGGGACGCAAGGACTACACCCGCGAGGAGCTCACGGCAGGCCGTGCCCGGATCGACGCGCAGCTGGCCGCCTACCGCGCGCTGCCGGAGACCGGTGACTACGAGCCGGTCTTCACCTCGGGCCTGGTGCTCGTGCTGGACCGGCTGTACGTGCACCGGGTCCGCCCGGTCTCGGGCAAGGACACGAACCCGCTCACCGAGGTCGAGCTGTTGGCCGCCTCGTTCCTGACCGGCGACGTGTTCGTGGACCAGAAGGCGATCAAGTGGGTGCCGGAGAAGTCGGTGACCGGGGTGCGGCCGGGGGAGCGGGTCGCGCTGGACCTGCCGACCACGCAGGCCCTGGTCGACGCCTTCTTCGCCGAGCTGGAGAAGCGCTTCGTCGGCTGAGTCGGCTGAGTCGGCTGAGCTGGCCGGGTCAGCCGAGGGCCTGGCGGATCGCCTCGGCCAGGACGGTCCGGCCGCGCACCGTGGGATGGACGTCGTCGGGGCCGAGCAGGCCCGGGTGGCTTCGATCTCGCGGCGCAGCCGGTCGGGATCGTCGGGAGTGGTCGGGGTGGTCACGGGGTGTCTCCTCGGTGGCCCTTGAGGGCGTCGGGTACCTGGGCGAGCGTGTCGACGGTGCGCTCGGGCTTGGGATGGACCTTGCGGAACGTGCTGCGGCCGGTGACGAACAGGACCCCGGCGACGACCGCCCAGACGACCGCGACGATCAGGGCGGCCCAGCCGGGATCCATCAGGTTGGACAGGCCCGCCCAGGCGGCCAGCGACAGGAACAGCACGACGAACCAGGCGGCGAAGCCCGCCCCGCCGAATGCGCCCGCGGCCTTGCCGGTCTTGGCGGCCTCCTGCTTGAGCTCGGCCTGCGCCAGCGCCAGCTCCTGGCGCATCAGCGTGGAGAGATCCCTGGTGACGTCGCCGATCAGCTCACCGACGGAATGGTCGTCTTCGGCGGGTGCGGCGTGTCGGGCGGGATGGGCGCCAGCCGGCCGGCCTGGGGCCGTCATCGGGGGTCACCGGGGTAGGGATGCTCGGCGCGGCGTTCCAGCTCCTCGACGTACTCGCCGACGGTCGTGGCTCCGGGGCGAGGGGCGTGGGACGGCACCCGGCCCGTGTCGGTCCACTGTGCTGCGGGTGGTGTGGGGGCAGGACGTCCAGGGTCGTGCGCGGTTCGCGGCGGGGCACCGCCGTACGGGTCGGCGTACGGCTCCGGGGCAGGCGGCGGTGTGGTGGCGGGGGCGGGCGCGGTCGTTGACCCTGGCGCGGTGGGGGAGTTGGTGTCGCGATTGGCGTCGATCGCGCCGCGCGTCAGCCGTCCCACCAGGAGCCCGGCCGCAGCCGCACCGATCAGGAAGGCGCCGGGGCGGCGTCGAGCGAGCCCGCGGACCTCGTCGACGAGGTCACCGGGCTCGCGCTCGGACAACCAACGTGAGGCGGACTCGAGCCGCCCGGCGGCCTGCTCGGCCAGGTCGGAGACCGGACCGGGACGTTCCCCAGCCGTTGCCATCTCATGCAGCTCGAAGGCGAGAGCCTGCAGGCTCTCGCCGGCTTTCTGCTGCCCAGAGCGGGCCTGGTCGGTGGCTTGTCGGCGGGCTTGGGCGAGAAGGTCCTTCGCCTGGCTGCGTGCTTCCTGCCCTACCTGGGCGGCCTGCTCGGCGGCGGCGCCGGCGACCTGTCTGCTCGCATCCGCGGCCGTCTGGCCGACCGTCGCCGCCTCGTTCTGGGCGACGCGGGGCAGCGGATCTGTCGGACTCTCGCCGGTCGTGCCCGGTGATGATCCGCTCGTGGGCAGGGTCGTCATCGTGTTCTCCTCGGTGATGCGGGCGGGTGGTCGTGCAGAGATCGGTGATACCCACCCCTGAGCATTTTCCGCCGACTTCAACCGAATGGCGCAATGTTCAGCCTATTGCTCCGCCGATCCCGGGCGCCCACCAGCGGAAAGAGATGCCCAGAAAAATCATGGCGAGAAGAAGTGTGGAGCCCCCCGTCTGTGGGCTATCCGGCGGCCGACTGCATCCCAGTCCGATAGCCAACGACGAAACGGAGCTGTCATGACCTTGAACATCACTGACCCGTCCACGCTCTACGGCAAGGCCGTGATCGGTCGGGACGGCGAGAAGCTCGGCAAGGTGGACGGCGTCTACCTCGACAACGACACCCAGCGTCCGGAGTGGGCGGCGGTGAAGAGTGGTCTGTTCGGGTCGCACGTGTCCTTGGTCCCGCTGGCCACCGCCGACACCGCGGGCGACGACCTGCGGGTGCCGTTCGACAAGGAAGCGTTGTCGTCGGCGCCGCATCACGACCCGGAGCGCGAGCTCAGCCCCCAGGACGAGGTCGAGCTGTTCGAGCACTACGGCGTGTCCTACGGCGGCGAGACGGTCACCGCGCAGACCGGTGACCAGACCCGGACCGGTTCGGAGAACCAGCAGTTCGGAGCCGGTGAGCGGACATTCGACCACGACAGTGACCGGGTCGACACCGCGGTCGGTCGCGACACGTCCGGTCCCACCACCGACGACGCGATGACGCGGTCGGAGGAGCGGATGCGCGTCGGTACCGAGACGACGGAGGTCGGTCGCGCGCGGCTGCGCAAGTACGTGGTGACCGAGAACGTGACGCAGACCGTGCCGGTCTCCCACGAGGAGGTGCGGATCGAGCGCGAGCCGATCACCGAGGCCTCCGTGGGCGACGCCGTCGACGGGCCGTCGATCTCCGAGGAGGAGCACGAGGTCACGCTGCACGCCGAGCGTCCGGTCACGCAGACCGAGGCGGTACCGGTTGAGCGGGTCCGGATCGGCAAGGAGACCGTGACCGAGCACGAGAAGGTGTCCGGCGAGGTGCGCAAGGAGCAGATCGAGAGCTCCGGCGTCGAGGAGACCGACCGCTGACCGATGTCGCGACCGCAAAGACAGGGCGCATAGTCGGTCGGCTGCGGTCATCGACGAAGTCACTCATCAATTGACTGCATTCTGTTCAGAAGATGCCGTCCAGTTCTTCGCCCCAGTAGAGGGGCTGGACGGCTGGTCGACCATTCGGGGGAAATCGATGACAACGAGTGGAGAATCGAACGCCGTGTCGCCGAGCCGCCCGGTCGTCGACGGGACGAAAATGACGTCGGGTGCGCTCCGTGCGGAAGTGCAGCGTGAGGTCGAGCGCCTGCGCGATGACCATACGCAGCGGATCGAGCAGGACCGCGACGAGCTCGGGGAGACCGCTCACGAGCTTCTAGCCCGCTTCGACTTCGCTGCCCGGATTCGGAAGGCATGGAGTCCGGCGGTGGTGGGTGCCGCGGTCGCGACAGTCGCCGTCGCGGTGATGACGGTGATGATCCGGCGCCGGCGAACGGACTGACCGTCGCGATGGTGAGCAGCCACTGCGTCTCGAAAGCCCGCAGGTAGCTGAGTCGCCCAGCAACCATGCTGAACCGCCTGAGCCAGGCGACCGAGGACCTCATGGGGTGGGCCCGAGACCTAGCCTTGCAGAATGACGCAGGGCTCGATAGCCGGGCGATCTCCTGTCGCTCTCTCTGCCTCCTTCGAATGGTCGAACACGGCCCAGGGTTGAGAGTCTTGGCGCCGCCGGTCACCGGTAGCGCCGCGGTGGCGTCCACGGGCGACCGAACTCTTCGTTGAAGGACTCGGGTTCGAACGGGCTGTCCCCGCCGGCGGGAAAGCTGGTCAGCTCGCCGAAGACCACACGCCCGTCGATGTCGTAGAGGTCGACACGTACGAAATCGGTCTCGGCGCCGAGCCGCTCGGCCACCTCGATCATCTCGGTCAGGCACGCGGGCTTCGCCGGTTCGGGCTCGGCCCAAGGGGGCCCACCGCTGAGCGGCAGGTGTCGCCAGTCAGGCCGGAAGAAGTCTTGAGTGCGCCGTCCGAACCGCCCGGCGTCGACCTGCACGAAGGCGCATCTGCCGTGAAAGACGAAGAACTTGTAGTCGTCGGGGATCGCGCCGTCCACTCCCGCGAGCAGCTCCTCGACGATGATCCGGCGCGGCATCCGCCCATACACCCACTCGTGGTTCGGCCCCCGGCCGTAGAGCTGGGCCACCCAGCCCCCGGCGATGCGCATGACGTCGTCGCGCGGCGCGAACCCCGGTCGGACGTGCCGATAGACCCAACTGCCTGGTTCCGTCGGCAGGCGCGCGTCCGCGGGAGCACGCTCCGAGACGACGATGGCTGTGCCGCTGCCGTGCGTCGGCTTGACCACGTAGGCGTCGGGAAGCACCAGGTCGTGCAGGGCCGCGGGATCGTCGACGATCGCGTGTGCGCGCGGCAGGTAGCGGTCTCCGACCACGGCGGCGACGTAGTTCCGGACCGCGACCTTGTCAGCGAAGGTCACGACGAGCTCGCGATGGTCGCGCAGCATCTTGTAGCGCACCTTCTCGCGAAACGTGCGGGGATTCCGGGTGCGCCACAGCCGGACCGCCCGCACCAGTCGGCTCCGCTCGCGCCATCGGACACCTACGGTGCCGGTAAGGGCGGGTCGCCTTGAGCGTTCTCCGTGCGGCGGAGCCACCGGCTCATGCCACGGCCGCTTCTCATCGCGGTCCGCCGTGACTCCTCGCGGCATCTCGGTCAGACACGCGCCGCGCCCTTGTCGTGACCCTCGATACGCGCGTTTCCGCAACTCGGCCAGGATTCCAGTCGCAGCCAGGTTCGGGTGGCTGTGGAGTACGGGGTCGAAGGCGAGCGTCTCGTGACTCTCGGCGGTGAGGACGAGGCTGCCCGCGTGGCGTCGCGGCCGGCCTGCCTGCTGCTCGACGACCTGGAAGGTGAGGCCGTCGGTTCTGGCGGTGGCGGCCGCGGCGGCGGGACCGGCCACCGGCCGGGGCATCTTCGGCGTCGGCTCGAGGAGCAGCCGGACGGGCCCGGCGGGCGTGCGGAAGCGGAGCAGGGTGCTGTAGGTGGGCGTGCACCAGCCCGTGGCAGGCGCGAGCAGGAAGCCCCCCGCGGTGGAGCTGGTGAACAGCAGGTCGACCGTCCCGTCGGTCGCGTTCGGTCGTACCCGCAGAGCCGCGCCCAAGAGGTCTGGGCGGGATCCCGGGGTGCCGGCCCCCTTCGAGAGTCGCGCAAGGACGCGTCGAGGCCCAGGGCGGAGGACTGCTGCCAAGATGGTGTTCTCGTCGAGGCACAGCTCGCCTTCCAGGAGCACGCCATCTGGATGGAAGGCGCGTGCCCGGCGGAGCCGGGCCAAGGCGGCGAACAGCGCGCGGATCACTCGGCAGCGTGCCCGGTCAGGGGCTGCCGAAACCGACCATGTGGATGAAAAGGCCAGGTCCCGACGCTGTGGTGCAACCGGGTGCCGACGGCGGGATAGCCCTGGTCGACGGCTCGCATATGAGTGACGCCCACGACCCACAACGGATAGCTCCACCCGTCGGAGAGGACGGCGAAGACCCGTTCCGGACTCGCCGGGATCCGGCGTCGTACCTGCACATTCATTGCTTTTGCGCCTCCAGTCCCTCAGGCGAGGGGTCTCTGGACCGGCGGGCGTCGGTCGGCTCGAAAGGCAGACGGAGCGCCAGCCGGGGCGATCGGCGTTGCGACGTTCGAGCCAGGCTGTCAAGCGGCATCCGCTGTCTGTCGCCGTGCCGGGAAACGCTCGCCCTCGCAACGCCGCACTTCGAACCTCGAGGATCGGTAGTCGAAGCGATTGTGCGGGTGAGGATGCCCGAACTGGTCGAGCGCCTTGAGATTCCCGCACGACGCGCATCGTCCGTACCCGCCGGTGCGGGTCGGCATGTCGTTCTGGTCCGTGGAGACGAGCGTGACCTCGTTCATCTTCTCCGTCCTTCGGTGGTGCAGGGGTGGGGCCGGCGGTGAGCGGCCGGAATCAGGGATTCTCAGCCGGACATCGCGGGCGCCGTGTCGTCGTGTCGACGGGCCTCGCCGTCCTCGGCCGCGGGCTCCGGCTGATCCATCGTGTCGAAGCGGGAGAACAGGAATCGCAGCTCCGGCCGCCTCCAGGAACCATCGGCCGCGGTGGCGACCTGGGCGTGCACCACGCCCGCGGCGTCGAGGTCGTCGAGGCGGGCCAGCAGCCGGGCGAGGGCGACCTGGACGCCGTGCGGTTCGCCGTCGCACTGGGCGAGGGTGCGGTGCAGGGGGCCGGAACGCCACCCTCCGCGGTCGCCTGCTCCCGTCGGGACGGGCACGACGACGTCGACCAGCCACCGTTCCGAACCGGTTGCCCGCGGCGAGGGGTGGACCACGATCTCACTGACCTGGTCGGCGCGGACCAGGTCACCGTCGCGCAGCTGCAGCCAGACCTTGGCGAGGGTCATTGCGGGGCTCCTTCTCTCCCGGTCGAATATCTCTAGTCTGCAGTGCAGGATTGCGACTTCGCAAGTGGAGATTCCGCGACCTCCGGCCAGCGGACCCCGTCCCGCCATGAGGGTCGTCGGCGGAGAGCCCCTACGACCTCGCAGGAGCCCGTCGCGTGGGTACTGACCCCCCGGCACGGCCGGACCCGGTGGGCTCGGTGGTCCCGGCCGAGGGAACGAGAACTGCGTGCTCCGCCGCGGCGAGCGATGTTCCGGCGCTCGGCGCGCGGGTACCGACTGTCATGGGCGAGAAGAGCAGCGACGATGTCCGCACCGAGTTCGACGAGGCCGTGAACATGACCGCGTCGGAGCTGGAGAAGTGGTTGGGAACCGACGAGTCGAAGTGCGCGGGCCGGCACGACGGTGGCGAGTCCGTGGGCCACGAGTCCGGCCGCCGGATCGTGGAGATCCTCCAGACCAAGAAAGCCGATCTCACCGACGCGGACGAGAAGCACATGCGCAAGGTCGTCGGCTACGTGCACCGGCACCTTGCGCAGCGGCCCAAGGGCGACGTCACCGCCTCGACCTGGCGCCACTCGCTGATGAACTGGGGGCACGATCCCGAGAAGTGAGGCCGGTCAGTCGCGCTCGCCGGCCTCGGAGACCTGGTCCGGTGGGCCGACGACGAGCGGGTCCGGGCGCCCGACGGCCTCGGGGTCCTCGTCGGGGTAGTCGAGTGTGGACGGCACTCAGCTCATCGCGGCGATGCGGCCGCGGCGCTGTCGTTGCTGCGCACCACGGTCCACGGCGCGGCGGGGGTGACGGTGGCGTCGAACATGGCCTGTTCGGCTCGGGTGTAGTCGTCCCAGTGCTCGAGCGCGGCCAGATCGACCGGGCTGAGCTTCCACTGGCGCGGGGGGTCGATCACCCGGATCAGGAACCGGGTGCGTTGCTCGGCCCGGGAGACGGAGAACCAGAGCTCGACCAGCTGGGTGCCGTCGTCGACGAGCGCCTGCTCCATGCTGGGGACCTGGGTCAGGAACTCCTGGTACTGCCCGTCGGTGCAGAAGCCCATGATGGGTTCGACGACGGCGCGGTTGTACCCAGGACCGGTCGAACAGCACGATCTCACCTGCCGTGGGCAGCGTCGCGAAACAGCGTTGGAAGTACCACTCGCCCTGCTCGCGGGCGGTGGGCTTCTCCAGCGCCACCACCCGGGCGCCGCGGGGGTCGAGGTGTTCGGAAGACCTGCACGTCCGGGACAGCCCCCCGACCTCGGCGGCCGAGGTGCGGCGGTTTCCGGGTAGCCGGGTACCGAGCCGGCGACGCCTGGCGTCACCCGGGTTCCGACCGAAAGGCGACAGGCACGATGAACGGACCCAACCCTCGATGACCTCGCCGCGCGGGTGGCCGAATTCGCGACGGCGGCCGAACGCTCGGTCGCGGAGTCCTTGACCGGAGGCATGGTGGCGTCGGCGCTCGCCCGCGCCGAGGGGGCGTCGACATGGTTCCGCGGCGCCATCGTGGCCTACGCCGGCGAGGTCAAACACGACCTGTTGAACGTGCCCGATGGTTGCTCCTCGGCGCGACACGGCGACCAGGTCACATGAGGGCGACACCGTTTGCGCACAGAGCGGCGACAGCACTGCCGAGAGCACTGCTCCGGAGACCCTGTCGCGGGTGAGCCCCGAGTATCCAGGTGACGCTTACTCGATCACGTCGCGACGACGGCAGGGTCTAGCCGCTGCCCGGTTCCGTGCCGGAGCGGGCCGGGCCGGGACGGGCTCTGCTGGAAGGGAGCTCGCCGGCCTCGATGATCGCTCCGGCGACATTGCGCAGCTTGACGTTGAGGTACTGCGACGCCTGTTTGAGCAGCGCGAACGCCTGGTCCTCGGTCAGGTGCCGGGTGACCATCAGGATGCCCATCGCGATCCCGATCCGGCGGTTGCTCAGCAGTGCCTCGTCGAGCTGCGCGGCGTGCAGATGGGCCTGGGCAGCGTCCATCGCGATCGCCGCATGAGCCGCGAGGAGCGCCCCCACCTCTCGAGCCTGGTGATCGAAGGCGCCGACGCTGCGGGAGTAGAGGTTCAACGCCCCCAAGGTCCCGTCGTCGACGAACAGCCGAAACGTCAAGATGCTGCGCACACCGGTCTCCTCGGCCGCTCGCCTGCTGAACCGCGGCCACCGGCTGTCGACGGCGAGATCGTCGCTGAGGTAGACCTCGTGCTCGGCGATGGAGTCGACGCACGGCCCCTGCCCGGTCTCGTACTGGATCGCGTCCACCTGGACCGCCACCTCGTGCGTCGGGGCGACCGTGGTGACCTTCCCGTGTCGGTGGACCAGCGAGATCGCGGCATGATCGCAGCCCTCGACGACGTCGACCGCCGTCTTCGTCACCAGTCGCTGGGTCGGCACAGGACCCGACTTCGCCTGGAGCTCACGCGCGATCAGGGCGAACGCTTCGGCGAGGCCTTGCCCCTCAGCATCTCCCACTCCCGGGACAGTAGCCGCCCACCTGCGAGGTTTCGATCCGGAGCGGCCGAGCACCCTCAGCCCAAGGAACCACTGCAGTGCGCGCACGTGAGGTTCCGAGGCCCGGCCGGTAGAGCAGACTGCCGACCGGGCCGACCCGCTTACCAGGGAAGTAGGGCGGCGTCGGCCCGACCGCGCCCGGGTTGGATCCGCTGTCAGGGTAGCGCGTCCGGGAGCCCCGCCCCGGGGCCGACGCCGCGCGGGCTTCGCGTCGCACGAGCGGTCCTGTCGAGACGATCCGTTGAGCCCTCGGCGAGCACCGCGCCGCAGGTCGGCTCAGGCCCGGTCAGTGCCGGCGCGGTTTCGGTGAGAGATGGCGGGGGTAGCGATCCGGCTGACGCCGAGCGGGTCCGTCCGGCCGGGTCGCTGCGCAGGGGAAGGGATGACATGTCCGAACACGCGAGCGCGTCCAGGGGTCCGGCCAGGTTTCCCTGGCCCCAGCTGATGTGCCTGATCGTGGGGCTGGCCCTGATCCTGTTCGGGATGATCGGGTTCTGGCCGACGGCGTTCGAGGACATGACCCAGGGCGACGCGGGTCGTACCCTGCTGGGCGTCCAGGTCTCGCCCCTACGCAACATCATCCACCTCGCTCTGGGGGCGGTCGGATTGATGTGCGCCACCCGGCTGAGCACCGCGCGGGCTTACGGGTGGCTTCTCGTCGCGGTCGGGCTGGTGATGGCCGGGTTGGGTGTCGCGGGGGTCCTCCAGCCCGGGATCGACGTGCTCAGCATGAACGTGCCGGCGATCATCGTGGCTGTGATCATCGCTGTGCTGGGGCTGGTGGTCGCGGTCGGTCCCGACCGTAGCGCGGTGGGCTCGGGCGACCGTGGGCAAGCGCGGAACCGGACGGACGAGGCCGCACAGCGACCGGACCAAGCCTGACACGGGACGCCGGGCGGTGGTCAGGGCATCTCGGTGGCGGTGGGGGTGTGGACATGGTCGGCGTCGGGCATTCCCCTAGCGCACGATGGTGTGTATACGTCTGTAAAGGGTGATCGAGGTGGAGGCTCTTCAGCTGGCGGTCGAGGTCCACGGCGGCGGGTGCAGGCTCATCCGGGTACGGGGCGCTCTGACCAGGCGCGGGGCAGCCCGTCTGCTCCGGCTGGTCGACTCCCAGCTCGCCGTGGTGGACGCCGTCGAGTCGTCGGGCTCACTGGTCATCGACCTGGAGGCGGTGGGTCACTATGAGCCGGGAGCTCTCGAGTGCCTGCGACACGCTCACCATGCCGCCGATCGCCGCGGGACCCCGCTGTTCCTGACCGGCTGGGTGGGCAGGCCTCTACCGCAACGGATGCAGGCGATCCTGCAGGAGTTCCCCTCCTTCTCCACGGTGGAGCGGGCCTTGGCAGACCTGGTCGTAGAGCCCGGGGTACCGGCGTTCTGAACTGGACTCATGCCTGGCGTAGACGCGGCGAGCCGGCCCGGAGTGGTCCATACCTGACTCGACCCGTACGGCGGCGGCCTGCCGATCGCCAGGCGCACCACCGGGGCTCCGCGAACATCAGCTGGGTCTAAAGCTCGTCGCGTCGGGAGGCGAGGGTCTCGGCGACGTGGCCGAGGTTGATGTCGAGTGACTGCGAGGCCGCACGGAGGATCGTGAAGGCTTCCGTCTCGTCGACCCCGCGACGTTCCATCAGGATGCCCTTGGCCTGGCCGATGACATCGCGGCTGCGCAGCGCCTCCTTCAATCGTGTCACTTGTAGTTCCGAGCGGCTCGCGGCCAGTGTGCCGGCGACCGCGGTCGAGGCGTGAGCGGCGAGGATCAACGCCGTGTCGCGGTCGACACGGTCGAGACCGCCGGGTCGGCGGGAGTAGATGGTGAGCGACCCGATCCTGGGCGGGCTCTGTGGGGAGGACAGCGCGATCGCCAGGGCGCTGCCAACGCCGAGCTCGGCTGCTGCCGGGCCCCATTTCGGAAACTCCCGACCCGCAGCCAGGTCGCGGGAAACGGCGATACGCGTGTCGGTGACCCGGTCGGCGTCCAGGCAGGGTCCTTCGTCGAACTGGTTCTGGAGCTCGTCGAGTCGCACGCCGATCGGGTCGGTGGTCGTCAGGGTGTCGAGCACGCCGTCCCCTCGGCGCAGAGAGACGCTGACGATGTCCGCCCCGGTCACCACGTCGAGGGCGGCCGCGGCGACGCGGTCCAGGATCTCGTCGATCCTCCCCGCATCCAGAGGCGTGTGCGCGAGACGCGCGAACGCCCTCACGACCGGGGCGGGCGGTTTCAGCCCGTCCCGGCGAGCTTCTACATCTGTCATCGGTTCTCTCCCGCTCACAGCAGGGCAGCCGTCGGCCGCGAAGCAAGACCCGGCAGTCCGCAGGCCGTAGCCGAGGCAGCGGGGCGCCGGGTGTCGCAGGCCGGGTGGCGGGAGTCCACGGTGTCAGGGCCGCACTCCCGTCACCCGGCCCGAGGGGATCTGATGTCTCGACCCTCGCGCTGCCCCCCTCGATGAAGGCGGCGACCGCTCTCGGGGCAGGACCTGTCGCGGACCGGCGCACCCCCGGACCCCCGGAGGAGCCGAACGACCGGTCGCTTCGGTGCCCGGTCCGCGGTCGGCGGGGACGCACAACCCGCTCAGCACGAGCGGACGGCGCGGTGGGCACGGAGCCGGGCGCTCGCCCGCCGTGCCGCACCAGGGCTCATCGGCGATCAGTTCCACGACGATGGCCAGAAACATTCGATCCACTCGGTCCTGGTCGAACAGGTCGTCGGCGGCGGCCTGCTCGATGTCGGCACGTGGTCTCATCGGCCTCACCTGCGTCTCTGCGAAGAGGGACCGGTCTGGGAGCCGGTCGCTCGAGATCGGTCAGGCGTCGATCTCTCGGCGCCCCGGGTCGTTCTCGACAGAGATGGAGATGGTCCGCGGCTTCGCCCTCTCCGCGACCGGGATGCGCAGTGTCAGGACCCCGGTCTGGTAATCGGCATGGATATGGTCGGTGTCAAGGGTGTCGCCGAGGAACAGCTGGCGCGAGTAGACGCCCAGCGGGCGTTCGGACACCTGCATCTCGACGGCCTCGTCACGCAGCGTCGGGTGCCGCTCGGCCTTCACCGTGAGCACGTTCCGCTCCACCGAGAGCTCGATCGCGGCGGCCTCGACCCCGGGAAGGTCGAACTCGACGACGAACTCGTCGCCGTGGCGATAGGCGTCCATCGGCATCGCGGCGGGGCGGGACCAGGTTCCCGCGGCGTTGCCCAGGGCCTGTTGGGCGATGCGGTCCAGTTCACGGAACGGGTCGGTACGCATCAGCATCGCGTGTCACTCCTTCCTCATCGACTTCGGACGGCGATGCTCCCCACCTGAGAGTTGAAGTCGTCAAGTGGAATATCTGCAGTATGCAATGGAGATTTTGAGGCCGCAAGAGGTTCGCAGACTGGACCGGTTCAGGGAAGGCCCGAGCCGGGCGTCGGACTGGTCGCAGTTCGCGCTCTGGGCTCCTGGGCAGGGGTTCTGCGGTCGCTGGGCGCGGGTCAGGCTTGGTCCAGGAACTTTTTTGTAGTCGAGGGTTGCGCTAACTTCTAGTAGTCGCTATACATTCTCTCGTCACCTCCGGTAGGCAGCACT
>NZ_JACBXB010000449.1 GCF_013870575.1 Pseudonocardia pini | reverse complement strand
CCGGCCTCGCCGCCGACCAGCACGGTCCCGCCGTGGCCGCTGCGGGCGGAGTCGAGCGCAGCCCGCAGCGCACCGAGTTGCCCCGCCCGCTCCAGCAGCACGGGGTCAGCTCACCAGAACGCCCCGGGAATGGGGAGCCCACGCGGCCAGGATAGGGAGTTCTCCCGACGTGGCACGGGCACCGCCGGACCTACCGTCTCCCCAGGTCGAACGACCGGAACACGACGAAATGGAGCACGACGATGGCCACCTTCATGATCGAGCGCAACCTGCCCGGCGCCTCCCGCCTCTCCCTGGAGGAGCTGCGCGAGATCGCCCGCACCTCCAACCAGGTAGTGGAGGGCCTGCAGGTCGGCTACACGTGGCACCACAGCTACGTGGCGGGCGACAAGATCTACTGCGTGCACGAGACCGACGACCCCGAGACCATCCGCGAGCACGCCCGTCGGGGCGGGTTCCCCGCGGACGTCGTCGTGGAGGTCACCGCGGAGATCGGCCCGGGGACGGCCGACTCCTGACCCCGCCCGGGGCCGGGCCCGATCGGGTCCGGCCCCGCCCGACGCGGAGCCCTCACCGGGAGTGGTCGCCGACAGCGGTGCTCGCGCCTGCACGGGCGGCGGATCCGCGATGTCGGGGTGGTCGAGGGGGCGCCAGGACGATGCAGCATTGACTTATATAAGTCACGACCGGGATAGTCGCGGTCGTGCACGCGTTCGACATCCTCGGCGACCCCGTGCGCCGTCGCATACTGGAGCTGCTCGCCGACGGCGAGCAGACCTCCGGAGCGATCACGGACGTCATCCGGGCCGAGTTCGCCATCTCCCAGCCCGCTGTCTCCCAGCATCTTCGCGTGCTGCGCGACAACGGGTTCGCGTCGGTGCGGGCCGAGGGCACTCGCCGGTTCTACGCCGTCGTGCCCGCGCCGCTGAGCGAGGTCGACGCGTGGCTGGCCCCGTTTCGCCGGTTCTGGACACAACGCCTCGACGCCCTGGGGACCGAGCTGGCCCGGGGCAGGCGTGCGCGCCGACCCCGGGCCGAGGGGGAACCCACCCGACCGGCCGAGCTCGGCACCGACCCGAGCAGGACCGGTCCGCCCACCGAGAGGACGTGACCGTGAAGGACCTCCTGGACGAGCTCGCCGCCGTGCACCGGGTGATGGGCGAGGGCACCCTGCCGGCAGGCGAGGCCTACACCGTGGAGCTGCGGCGTCGGTACGACGCGGAGATCGACGACGTCTGGGACGCCCTCACCAGCCCCGAGCGGCTGGGCCGCTGGGTGGGGCCGGTCACCGGGAACCTCCGGCTGGGCGGCGCGTTCGAGCTGGAAGGCGGTGAGCACGGCGAGATCCTCCAGTGCGAGCCGCCCCGCCTGCTGAAGGTGTCCTGGCTCTTCGGTCCGGAGGCCGACGCCTGGCCCGGAACGAGCGAGGTCGAGGTGCGCCTGACCCCCGGCACGACCGCCGACACCGAGCTCGAGCTGATCCACGCGGCGGTCGTCGGCGAGCCCTCCTTCCCGACGTACGGCCCCGGCGCGGGAGGCGTCGGCTGGGACCTGGCTCTGCTCGCCCTGGCCCGACTCCTGGCCGATGGCGCGACCGCCGACCACGAGGAGCTCGAGAAGTCGCCCGAGGGACGCGAGTTCAGCCGGCGCAGCGCCGCGGCGTGGGGCCGGGCCCACCTGGCCGCCGGCGGCGAACCCGAGCACGTCGCGGCCGCAGTGGAAGCCACCACCGCGTTCTACGTACCCGACCCGACCTGACACGCCCGGAAGGAAGAGCGCCGCCCGCCATGAAGTACACAGTCTCGATCGAGATCGCCCAGCCGCGGGAGCGAGTGGTCCAGCTGCTCGCCGACCCGGCGCACCTGCCGGCATGGCTGCGGGGCCTGGTACTGCACGAGCCGCTGAACGGGACGCACGGGCAGGTCGGCACCACCTCGCGCGTCGTGCTGCGGACGGGGCAGCAGACGATGGAGGGCACCGAGACCATCACGCGCCGGGAACCGGTGGATCTGCAGGGGTTCCCGGGAGACGGCGTGGTGCACTTCGACCGCGAGATCGTCGCCGAGGGCATGTGGAACGCCGCGCGCGAACGGCTGACCGAAGCCGGTCCGGGGACGACGCGCTGGGAGAGCGAGAACGAGTACCGGTTCAGCGGCGTGCTGATGCGGCTGGCGGCACCTCTCCTGCGTGGCGTCTTCCGCACGCAGTCGCTCCGGCACATGCAGGACTTCAAGGCGTTCGCCGAGCAGGGGACGGACGTCCGCGACGAGAGGACCTGATCCGCCGCACCCGGAGAACGCGACGTCGGAGGCCCGCGGAGGACCCAGCTGGGCGCACCTATCAAATACCTAACGGATTAGATAGATTGGCGGACATGGCATCCGACCGTCCTGGTCCCCGTGATCACTGGACGCCTCCCGACTACGAGGTCGATGCCGACGGCAAGGTCGTGGGCGCCAAACCGGGCAGCCCCCACAACTGGGGCCGCTGGGGGGAGGACGACCAGATCGGCACCGCCAACCTGCTGACCCCTGAGCGTGCCGTGCAGGCGTCGACGCTGATCCGCACCGGTCGCAGCTTCTCGTTGAGTGTCCCGTTCGGCCGCGGCGCCAGGAACCTCGGCACCCGGCACGACCCGATCCACCTCCTCTCCGCCACCGGCACGGACAACGTCGCGGGTGCGAGCAGCGCGCACCACCTGCAGGACGCCGACGACCTCGTCGTCCTCCCCCTCCAGGCCGCGACACACCTCGACGGGCTGGCCCATGTCGGCCGGGACGACACGCTGTACAACGGCTTCTGGGCCGGAACGGTGTCCGCCCGCGAGGGCGCCACCCGGCTGAGCGCCGATCGGCTGGCCACCGGGCTGATCGGCCGTTGCGTCCTGGTGGACGCCGCGCGCCACGCCGACCTCGACCCCTTCCGGGGAGTGGTCGACGTCGCGGTCCTCGAGTCGACCCTGCGGGCCCAGGGAGTGGACGTCGGACCGGGGGACGTCATGCTCCTGCGCACCGGCTGGATCGGGGCCTACACCGCCCGGGACAGACCCCCTCGGACCCGGTCCTGCGGGCTCGCGCCCTCCACGCTCGAGTGGATCGCCGATCGTGACGTCGCCATGGTCGCGGCGGACAACCGCACGGTGGAGGCGCTGCCCAATCCCGAGGGCACCGCGATCCTGCCGTTCCATCGCCGTGCGCTGCACGACCTCGGCCTCCTGCTCGGGGAGCTCTTCGCTCTCGACGAGCTGGCTGCGCACTGCGCCCGGACCGGGGTCTACGAGGCGTTCTTCTGCGCTGCCCCGCTCCCGCTCACCCGGTCGGTCGGCACTCCGCTCAACCCGCTGGTGATCGTCTGAGATCCCGCCTGCCGGTCTTGCCGTAGCCGACATCTGAGTGGACTGAATATGTCGCCCCTCGACGTGGAAGGCCGCCGCATGTCCCTGTTCTCCCGCCGCCCCGACGTGACCCCGTGACGCCGTCCCCCCGTTGGCTCGATCTCGACGGCGCGCACAACGTCCGAGACGTCGGCGGACTGCGCGCGACGGACGGTCGCGTCGTCCGTCCCGGGGTGCTCCTGCGCGGCGACCACCTCGAGGATCTCTCGGCCGCGGGGGCCGCGGCGCTGTGCGAGGGCGCCGGCCTGCGGGCCGTCGTCGACCTGCGGTCCCCCCAGGAGAACCCGCTGCCGGGCGACTGGATGACCGGCCGGTCCGTGGAGCGTCTCCACCTCCCGCTGGTCGACCTCACCCAGAGCATCGGACGGCACCGTGACGAGTCGGGCGAGACGGACTACGTCGCCGCCTACGGCTCGATGCTCGACGCCGCGGGTCCCGTGCTCGTCGAGATCCTCCGGTTCCTGACCGGCGCGGGCAGGCTGCCCGCGCTCGTGCACTGCGCCGCAGGCAAGGACCGGACCGGCATCACCGTCGCGGTCCTGCTGGCGGCGGCAGGGGTCGGCGAGGAGGACATCGTGGCCGACTATGCGGTGACGGGGCTGCGGCTGGCTCGGGTTCGCGAGTCGCTGATCCGTCGAGGTGCGTACCGAGGCCCGCAGACCCCCGCCCTCCCGCAGCCGCTCGACGGCGCCCCGATCCGAGCCGTCCTCGCGCTGCTCGACCGCGCGGGCGGGGCGGAGGCGTTTCTCCGCAGGCACGGCGCACGGGAGGAGGAACTCGTCGCCTGGCGGCGCGTCCTGCTGACCGCTGACCACGAGCCGGCCGGGACCCGGCGGGGCAGCGCCCGCTGATCGAGGTGCGGCAGCGTGCCGTCGGCGACCCGTTCCACGGTGGGGTCAGGGCCCGGTGCGCCCCAGAGGTCCTCGCCCCTCGGCCAGCACGGTCGCTGCCGCGTTCTCGCGACGGACCGCCGCCGACACGGCGTCCTCCCGCCCCTGGCGCAGGAGAGCCTTCGCCGCGGCGACCGCCTCGGGCGGGTGCGCCGCGATGAGCAGGGCCAGGGCACGCAGCTCGGCCTCGAGCTCCGCGGGTGGGCATCGGC
>NZ_JACBXB010000448.1 GCF_013870575.1 Pseudonocardia pini | reverse complement strand
CGGGTGACCTCCGTGGTGTCGTCGTCCCCGACCCCCTGCCAGCTCAGATCGGTCATGACCGCACCAGCTCACCGGACAGCAGGTCCCGGTAGGTCGCGTTGTCCGCCAACAGGTCCGTGTGCCGCCCGACGGCGGTGACCCGCCCCGCCTCCAGCAGCGCCACCCGGTCCGCGAGCTGGACCGTCGACGGCCGGTGGGCCACCACCAGCGAGGTGACCCCGCCCAGCACGCTGCGCAGCGCCGCCTCGACCTCCGCCTCGGTGTGCACGTCCAGCGCCGAGAGCGGGTCGTCGAGCACCAGCACCGGCGGGCGGCCGATCACCGCGCGGGCCAGCGCCAACCGCTGCCGCTGCCCACCCGAGAGCGAGATCCCCTGCTCACCGATCCGGGTGTCGAGGCCCCACGGCAGGCGTTCCACGAACCCCGTCGCGCCCGCGATCCGCAGCGCCTCCCAGACCTGCGCGTCGGAGGCGTCCGGCACGCCGAGCGCGACGTTCTCCCGCACGCTCGCGGAGATCAGCACCGGGTCCTCGAACGCCGTGGCGACCACCCGCCGCAGGTCCGCGAGCCGCCACCGGCGGACGTCGACGCCGTCGACCAGCACCTGCCCGCCGGTCACGTCGGCGAGCCGCCCGACCAGCGAGGTCAGCACCGTCTTGCCGGAGCCGGTCGCCCCGACCAACGCCATCGTCTCGCCGGGCTCGATGGTCAGGTCCACCCCGCGCAGGACGTCCTCCCCGCCGAAGCCGAAGCGGACCCCACGGAACTCGATCCGCCCGCCCCCCGGCGGCGGCGAGACCGCGTCCGGGGCGTCGACGATCGCCGGCTCGACGTCGAGGACCTCCCAGAACCGCCGCGTGGCCGCCGCGGCGTTGCCCGCCTCGGTGAGCAGGAAGCCCAGCGAGGCGATCGGCCAGAACAGATAGGTCATGATCGTGACGCCCGCGACGAGCGTCCCGACGGTCAGCGCGCCGGTGGCCACCCCGTAGGTCCCCAGGGCGAGGATCGCGGTGATCGCGGCCTCCGGAAGCAGGACCAGCACGCACCACAGCGCGGCCCGCAGCCGCACCTTGTGCAGCTCGGTGCCGCGCAGCGTGCGGGCGTCGGCGAGGAAGCGGGCGGCGATCTCCTTGCGGCGGCCCAGCGACCGCAGCACCCGCACCCCGAGGGCGGACTCCTCGACGATCGTCGCGAGGTCGCCCGTCTGGTCCTGGGCGCGGCGGGTCACCGCCGCGTAGCGCCGCTCGATCCGCAGCGTGAGCAGCACGAACGCGGGGGTGAGGACCAGCAGGGCGGCACCGAGCAGCCACGACAGCGACCCCAGCACCACGATCCCCACCACCGCGGTGACCGTGTTGACCACCAGGAACACGCCCGCGAAGGCGAGGAACCGGCGGATCGTCGACAGGTCCTGGACCGCCCGGGACAGCAGCTGGCCCGACGGCCACCGGTCGTGGAAGGCGATCGGCAGCCGCTGCAGGTGGGCGTAGAGGTCCGCCCGCATCGTCGCCTCGATCCGGGTGGTGGGACGGGCGACCAGCCTGCGGCGCAACAGGAGCAGCAGGGCCTCGAGCAGGCCGAGGGCGAGCACGCCCGCCACGAGCCAGGGCAGCGCGGAGAGGTCGCCGCGGGTGATCGGGCCGTCGACGATCCCGCGGGTGACCAGCGGGATCGTCAACGCGGCGAGGTTGCCGACGAGCGCGGCGACCAGGGAGCCCAGGAGTGCACGGCGGTGCGGACGGATGTAGGGGGCGAGACGGCGCAGCGCGGCGAGGGTCGCGGCCGGGGCCGGGGTGCTCGCCGCGGGGGTCGCCTGCTCCTCGTCAGGAGTGGCGCTCATGATGACTCCACCGTACGAACTCCCCACCCCTGCGCGCATCCGACTTCCGGCACGATCGCACCGTGCGACCTGAACCACGGTGGAGGTCAAGCGATTCCGGGCCGGCGTGTAGTAGACCTGTGGGCAAGAGGGACGACCGGAAGGACCAGCGTGGACCTCAAGATCGGTTACAAGGCCTCGGCGGAGCAGTTCGGGCCCCGTGACCTGGTGGAGTACGCCGTGCGGGCCGAGGAGGTGGGCCTGGACAGCGTGTGGGTGTCGGACCACTTCCTGCCCTGGCGGCACGAGGGCGGGCACGCCCCGTCGGCCCTGACGTGGATGGCGGCGGTGGGGGAGCGCACCCGACGGGTGCAGATCGGCACGAGCGTGACCACGCCGACGTTCCGCTACAACCCGGCCGTGATGGCCCAGACCTTCGCCACGATGGCGCTGCTGTACGACGACCGCGTGATCCTCGGGGTCGGCACCGGCGAGGCGCTCAACGAGATCGCCGTGTCCGGGATGGAGTGGCCGGAGTTCAAGGAGCGCTTCGCCCGGCTGCGCGAGGCGGTCCGGTTGATGCGCGCGCTGTGGACCGAGACCGACGTGGACTTCGACGGCGAGTACTACCAGCTGGTCAACGCGTCGATCTACGACCGGCCGGAGAGGCCCGTGCCGGTGTACATCGCCGCCGGCGGGCCGCAGGTGGCGCGGTACGCGGGCCGCCAGGGCGACGGCATGATCTGCACCTCGGGCAAGGGCATGGACCTCTACACCGAGAAGCTGATGCCCGCCGTGACCGAGGGTGCGGAGAAGGAGTCCCGGGATGCCACGGCGATCGACCGGACCATCGAGATCAAGCTGTCCTACGACCGGGACCAGGCCGTCGCGCTGGAGAACACCCGGTTCTGGGCGCCGCTGTCGCTGACCGCCGAGCAGAAGCACACGGTGGACTCCGCGGTGGAGATGGAGCGCCTCGCGGACGAGCTGCCGATCGAGCAGGTGGCCAAGCGCTGGATCGTGGCGAGCGACCCGGACGAGGCCGTCGCGCAGATCAAGCCGTACCTCGACGCGGGTCTCAACCACCTCGTCTTCCACGGCCCGGGCCAGGACCAGGAACGGTTCCTCACCCAGTTCACCGAGGACGTCGTCCCGAAGCTGAGGGAGCTGGCATGAGCGACACGGTGGTGCGAGACGGGCGGGTCCTGACGATCAGGGTCGCCTCGGGCAAGGCCAACGCCGTGGACGAGGAGGCCATGACCGAGGTCGCCGCCGCGCTGCGCGGGCTGGCCACGGTCGAGCAGGCCGCCGAGCAGGGGATCGGGGCCGTCCAGATCGTGCACCCGGGCGGCAACTTCTGCGCGGGCGGGGACGTCCGGGCCTTCGCGGGCGCGCCGGACCGCGGCGTCTACGTGAAGCACATCGCGGACGTCTTCCACGAGTTCCTCGAGTCCTACGTGCAGTGCGCGGTCCCGACCGTCATCGGCGCGCAGGGCTGGTCCGCGGGTGCCGGGATGAGCATCGCCCTGGCCACGGACGTGCTGCTGGTCGGCGGCTCGTCGAAGATCCGCCCGGCCTACCCGGGGATCGGCTTCTCGCCGGACGGCGGGATGAGCTGGACGCTGCCGCGGATCGTCGGGCTCGGCCGGGCGCGGCACATCATCATGACCGACCAGGTCCTGGGCGCCGAGGACATGCTGGGGCTCGGCATCGCGTCCGTCCTGGTGGACGACGCCGACCTGGCCGCCGAGGCCGCGGCCACTGCCTACAAGATCGCCCAGGGGCCCACCGCGGCGCTCGGGCGGATCAAGCGGCTCCTCGCGGGCACGTTCGACCACGACCTCCGCAGCCACCTGGACGCGGAGGCCGCGGCGATCTCCGCGAGCGCGGCGGGCCCCGAGGGCGGCGAGGGTCTCACCGCCTTCGGCGAGAAGCGGGCACCCCGCTTCCAGGGCTGACACCGGCCGACGTCGGGCCCGACGCGGAGGGCTGAACAGCGTCGATGCGCTGCGTGTCCCGAGCGGAGACGAGCCCGGCGGCGGGGGTGCCGCCGAACGGGCCCTTCGTCCGCCGGGACCCGTGTGCCGGTTTGGAGGCCCCCGGCGCGGGGGACTCCTGCCGTGGCGTCGGAACCGGCGTCGAGCCTCGATCTCCGGGAGCCGAACGCTCGTGAACGCCCAGGGCCTGCCGGGCCGCGTCCCCGCCGCGGTGACGCCCCTGCGACCTGTCGAGCAGGCCGAGGAGCTCCGGGTGGTGCGCGCCGCCACGGTGGACTCGCTGGCGGCCATCCGCTCGGTCGTGTCGACCTGGGCCCGCGCCGCGGGGCTGCCCGCGGACGCCCTCGTCGATCTGTTGCTGGCGGTGGGGGAGGTCACGGCCAACGTCGTCGACCACGCCTACCGCGGCGGTGCACCCGGCTCGGTCGAGGTCGACCTGCAGGTGCGGGCCCGACGCTCGGGCCGGGTGATCATCGCCCGGATCCGCGACCACGGCCGGTGGCGGCCCGAGACGGCGCCGAGCCGGGACCGCGGTCGCGGGCTCCCCATGATCCGCGCGCTCGCCGAGAAGCTGCGGGTCGCGACCACGGCACAGGGCACCGAGGTCTTCCTCGAGCTCGCCGTCTGACACACTCGAGAAAGCGACGAGCCCCGACCGGTCCGGTCGGGGCTCGCGGCGTG
>NZ_JACBXB010000447.1 GCF_013870575.1 Pseudonocardia pini | reverse complement strand
GGTGTCGGCGAGGTCCCTGTCGCTCACGGGAACACGACCGTCCTGGTGCCGAGGACGGCGATGCGGTTCTCGGTGTGCCACCGGACGGCCCGAGCGAGCGCCCGGCTCTCCGCCTCGCGGCCGCGGGCGGCGAGCTGGTCGGGGCTCAGCGAGTGGTCGACCCGGATCAGCTCCTGCTCGATGATCGGCCCCTCGTCGAGGTCCGCGGTCACGTAGTGCGCGGTCGCGCCGATGAACTTCACGCCGCGGGCGTGGGCCTGGTGGTAGGGCTTGGCGCCCTTGAAGCTCGGCAGCATCGAGTGGTGGATGTTGATGGCCTTGCCCTCGAGCTGCTTGCACAGGTCGTCGGAGAGGATCTGCATGTAGCGGGCGAGCACCACGAGCTCGACGTCGTTGTCCCGGACCAGCTGCAGGAGCGCGGCCTCGGCCTCGGCCTTGGTGTCCTTGGTGACGGGGATGTGTCTGAAGGGGACGCCGAAGCTGTCCGCGATGCGTCCGAGGTCGGGGTGGTTGGACACCACGGCGACGACGTCGAGGTTCAGCTCGCCGATCGAGTTCCGGAACAGCAGGTCGTTGAGGCAGTGCGCGAACTTGCTGACCATGATGACCACCCGTTGGCGCCGCGCGGCGTCGGCGAGCTGCCAGGTCATCCGGAAGGTCTCGGCCAGCTCCTCGACGCGTCGCCCGAGGCCCGCGAGGTCGAGCGGTGTCCCGTCGACGTGGGCGAACTCGACCCGCATGAAGAACGTGCCGCTCGTCGCGCTGCCGAACTGCTGGCTCTGCACGATGGTGCACCGCTCCTGCACGAGGAGCTCGGTGACCGCGTGCACGATGCCGGGTGCGTCGGGGCAGGACAGGAGCAGGGCGCCGTGCTGAGCGCCCAGTGGCGGGGTCATGACGCCTCCAGGAGGGTGCGAGGCAGGGCGGGCCGCGCCTCGTCGATCGAGAGCCCGGCGAGCAGCCGGGCCGCGGTGACGGTGTTGCGGAGCAACCAGACGTCGGTCACCGGGCCCACTCCGCCGGGGACCGGGGTGATCGCGCGAACGCGCGGTGCGACGGAGTCGTAGTCGACGTCGCCGACCATGTGGACCGTGCCGTCGGCGCCGGTCGCGGCGTTGATGCCGACGTCGATGACCACGGCGTTCTCGCTGACGTGCTCGGCCTTGATCAGGCCCGCCTTGCCCGCGGCGACGATCAGCACGTCGGCCCAGCGGGTGTGGCGGCCGATGCCGGTGGTGCGGTCGGCCCACTCGTCGACCGACTGGACCGTGGCCTGCCGCTCGTAGCCCAGGGAGATCGCGGGCTTGCCGACGTTGTTGGAGCGGCCGACGACCACGATCAGCGAACGGTGGTAGAAGTCCGCGCGGTCCTCGCCGACCGAGTCGAGCCAGGTGTCGAGCAGGTGGAAGCAGGAGGCGGCGGTCGACGGGACGAAGCGCGGGACCCCGAGGGCCAGCAGCCCGGCGTTCTCCGGGTGCACCGCCTCGATGTCCTTGCGGGGGTCGATCGCCCGGAAGACGGCGGCCTCGTCGATGTGTGCGGGCAGCGGGCGCAGGACCAGGATCCCGGACACGGACGGGTCGACGTTCAGCTCGCCGATGCGGGCGAGGAGCTCGTCCTGGGCTGCGTCGGGGGGCAGCGCCTGCGGGAAGTAGGGGACCCCGAGCTCGTCGGCAAGCCTACGCAGCCGCCGCTCGTAGGCGCCGGAGCTGTACTCGTCCCCGACCACGACGGTGGCCAGCCCGATACCGAGTCCCTCGCCGCGGAGGCCGGCCACGTCCGCCTCCAGGCTCTGCTTGAGGGCACGGGCGCAGGCACGCCCGTCGATCACCTGGGCACTCATCGTCGAAGGACTCCTCGGGTGGATCCCCCACGGACCGGTCGTGCGTACGAGCTGCGGCGACAGCTCCGGCCGGCCCGTGGGGGCGTTCGGCGCGCCGAGAACCCGGCGCAGGTGGATCGGGAGCGGGGTGGGTCAGGACAGCTTGGCGAGCCTGCGCTGCCGCCAGGCCTCCGTGCTCTCCAGGTCGTTGAAGGTGAAGACGTGGAAGCCCGTCAAGGTGTTGTCGGACTGCGCGAAGGCGGGGGTGAGCCGCTCGATCAGCTTGTTCGGGCTGTAGCCGCCGGGCAGGAAGAAGCGCCACAGCATGTTCTGCTGCTTGCTGAGGAACTTCGCGGACTGGCCGAGCCCCAGGCCCGCCGAGACCCGGATCAGCTTCTGCCTGCTGATGGCGCCGGGGATGCCGACCCGGATGGGCAGGTCGACACCGTCGGCCGCGACCTTGCGCGCCCAGCGGATCGTGGTGTCCCCGTCGAAGCAGAGCTGGGTGATGACCTGGGTCGCGTGCGGGGCCTTGGCCTTGAGCGCCTGCTCGATCAGCTCGTCGCTGATCTTGCCGTGGCCCTCGGGGTAGCCGCCGATCCCGACGGTGGTGAAGGGGTGCCCGATCTCCTCGAGCGCCACCAGCAGGCTCAGCGCGTCGGGGTACTCCCCGGCCTCCACCGCGTCGCCGCCGATCACGAAGACGCTGTCGGTGCCCGCCTCGCGGAGCCGGGCGACGATGTCGGTCAGGTGGGCCCGGTCCTTCACCTGGCGGGCCGCGAGGTGCGGCGCCGCCCGGTAGCCCTGCTCACCGAGCTTGACGGCGAGGTCGATCGTGGGCCCGAGACCCTTCGCCTCCGTGGTGGTGACGGTGAGGGCGACGTCGGTCGGGACGTGCGCGAGGACCTTCTCCTCGGCGCTCTTGAACGGCAGGATCTCGTAGGTCGCGTTGCGCAGCGCCTCGGCGAGTGCCTGCTTGCCCGTCCGCGGGGCGGGGGTCTGCCGGTTCTGTACCGACGTCATCACTTGCTCCGGTAGTTGGTGCGGGCGAACTGGACGAACGGCACCGGCGCGACGGTCGCGCGGATCGGCCAGGTCCGGTGCTCCTCCACCTGCGGCTTCGCCGAGTTGGGCTCCTCGCCCCAGACGACGGTCACCTCGGTGCCGGGCTCGGCGTGCTCCTTGGCGATGGTCGCCAGGGAGACCATGGCGCGCTCGTTGGCGATGTAGCCGCAGTCGAGCGAGATGCCGATCTGCTCGCCGCCCAGCAGGACCTTGTCCTCCTGGTGCAGCGCGTAGCGGATCTTCGGCAGGTCGAGGTACTTGGCGCCCGGACCCTTCCCGAGCAGCGACCCGATCGCCGCGGTGACGTCGTCGTTGTCCCAGACGAGGGTGACCTTGGTGCGCGGCGGGTTCTTCGCGAGCTCCTCGAGGGCCGCGCGCCCGACGAACTCGTGGTCGAACTTGACGTTGCGGTCGTAGCCGATGTCGTACGGGGTCAGGTAGTAGTCCGCGATGTCGTCGGAGTTCACGCTGCCGCCGATGGCGCCGATCGCGGTGGCGGGCAGCCACTCGCGGTACTCCTTGAGCAGCGGGTCGTCACCGAAGATCGCGGGGATCGGTGCCGGGACCCAGCCCGACTCGAGGTTCGCGGTCGAGTAGGCCTTGGCACCCGCCCGGACCAGGCCGTGGTCCTTGCCCGCCTCGATCAGCGCGGCCAGGACCGCCTCGCCCTCCGCCCACGGACCGAACAGCTCGAACCCCGGCTGGCCCGCCATGCCGTGTCGCAGCCCGCGCACGGAGTGCCCGGCGATGCGGAAGTCCGCCATGTTGAAGAACTTCGTCTCGGGGAGCTCGGCGCCGGTGGCCTGCTCCAGCACCGCCGCGGCGGTCGGGCCCTGCAGCTCGTAGCGGTAGAACTTCGGCGGACCGTCCGTGCGGACCGCCGAGTTCTCGTCGCGCTCGGCGGTGACCGTGTAGTCGCCGCGCTCGAGGTGGAACAGCACCCAGTCGATGACCATCGGGTGGCCGACCAGGTCGAACAGCTCGTCCTCGAGGTGGAACAGGATCGCGTCGCCGATCAGCTGTCCGCTCGGGTTCACCGCGACGTACTGCTTCGCCTTGTTCACGCCGAAGTTGTCGAAGGTGTTCACGGCCAGGTCGCTGAGCAGCCGCAGCGCGTCCGGGCCCTCCAGGAACAGGTCGGTCATGTGGTGCGACTGGTCGAGCAGGGCACACGTCTCCGCCCAGGCGCGCTGCTCGGAGCGCCAGTTGCTGAACTCCGGGGCGACGGGGAACGTGTGGGCGCGAGCCGCGGTGTTGCGCAGCAGCTCGACCGGGTTCCCGACGCGGGCGATGGCCGCCGCAAGACTCTCGGAAGTCATGATCGTGTGCGAACCTTTCCTCGGGTGGCCGTGGTGTCGGGTGCGCCGCCTGCGAGGCACCTGGGGCGGCGCCGCCGGGCCGGGCTCCGGACCTACCACGACGGTAGGAAACAACGCCCTCACCAGGGATCGCGCGGATGACCGGACCCTGGCTCAGCGCCCGTCGCGGCCCGCCCGGGACACATGACGTAGATCGCCCGCGGCTACGTCGAATGACGGTGCGCCCACCGCGACGGACGGCCCGGCACCCCCGGACCCCACCGCCGATCCGCCCGACCCGGCACCCGAGGCAGGATCACGGGTGCTCT
>NZ_JACBXB010000446.1 GCF_013870575.1 Pseudonocardia pini | reverse complement strand
GGGTGCGTCCGGTGCCCGGTCGGCGGCCGCGTCGATCAGGCCGGTCCGCACGCCGAGGAACTCGCACACGCGGTCCGCGGTGCCCACCGGGTCGTCCCGCAGCTCGCGGTAGCGCACGAGCAGCACCTGCTCGCGCGGGAAGAGCGAGAACAGGTGGTCCAGCTGCTCGCCGTAGCGGCCCTGGGCCGCGTAGTGCCAGAAGTGTGCCCAGCCCGCGGCGATCCGCTTCTCCTCGAGCTCGAGGGCGCGCCCGAAGTCCGCCTCGGGTTCGAGGTCCGCGCCGCGCAGGTGGGCCCAGTTGGAGTGCGCCCGCTCGACCGGGTCCCGCAGCACGGCGACCAGCCGGGCCTGGGGCACGAGGGCACGGATCCGCTGCTGCGCCGCGAGGTCGTAGAGGTAGAACACGGTGGACTCACCGCACCGCGCGCCCGGGTCCGCGGCGGCGAACAGCGCCTCGTAGTCCCCCCGACGCCACACGTGCTCACCCCACGTCGGGACGTCACCCGGGCCGCCGCCGGAGTCCGGCGGCGGGCCGTCGGTGAGGAAGAACTTCGGCTCCTTCGGGGTGGACAGGAACAGATCCGGATGGCCTGCGAGGGCGTTGTGCAGCGCCGAGGTGCCGCACTTGGGCGCGCCGAGCAGGAGGAAGTCCGGCAGTCGCGGGCTCACCTCAGGCGGTCGCCACCGGGCGCCTGCCCGCGACGGGCACCGGCGGACGGAGCAGCTCGGTACGCAGCTCGTGCGCGCCGTCCTCGCGGGTGCCCTCGTAGAAGAGGCGGTACCCGCCGTCGGTCAGCGGGACCACGCTGAGGTACCGCAGGCCGTGGCCGGCGTGCGGGGACTCGGCGACCGGGGCCTCGCCCTCGGCGGTGAACGCCCCGCTCTCGGAGGAGTAGGCCAGCCCGGTCCGCTCCTCCCAGTTCTCCGCCGCGGTCGCGCGGCCGTCGTAGGTGGCGGCCCACCGGCCGTCGACCCGGAAGACGGCACTGACCCGCACCCCGCGGGCGTCCCACCGACCGGCCCGGGGGCCGAGCGCCGTGCCCTCGTGCCGCCAGTCCAGCCCGTCGGCGCTGGTGTAGTGCTCGGTGGTCATCCGGTCCTCGTGCTGCGGCACGTCGAGCGGGTGCACGGAGGCCCACAGGTGCCAGGTGTCCCCGTCGACGACGATCACGGGGTCCTTGACGGCGTGCCGGGCGTCGCCGGGTAGCACGGTCCGGATCGGGGCCGCGGGCAGCTGCTCGGGCGAGTCCGCCTCCAGCACGTCCACCCACCAGTGCTTGCTCCCGGGCGTGGCGCAGCTGACGTAGAGCCGCCACCGCCCCGAGGGGGTGTGCACGAGTGCGGGCCGCTCCAGCGACTCCGCCCCGAACCGGTCCTTCGTCACGCGGGCGACCTCGGTGAACCGCACGCCGTCCGTGGAGCGGGCGATCACCGTGGCCAGGCCGCGGCCCTCCCCCAACGGCGCCCGGACCCGATAGGCCGCGTGGTACACGCCCTCGACCAGGACCACGCTGGGCGCGCCGACCCAGTTGCCCGCGCCCTCGCCGGGAGCCTCGACCGCCACGGTGGCGTCGACCCAGCGCGGGATCGGCAGCAGGGGTGTGCTCATGTCAGTACTCCTCCACGGGGCCTGCGAGGCCGCCGTCGGTGAGATGGGCGAGCAGCAGGGCCACCGAGTCGTCGACGGGCTGCTCGTGGGCGGGGATGACGAGATCGGGCCGCACCGGGGCCTCGTACGGGTCGTCGACGCCGGTGAGCCCGCTGATCTCGCCCGCCCGCTGACGCTCGTAGAGACCCTTGACGTCCCGCTCGGACGCGACGTCCACCGGGGTGCTCACGTACACCTCCCGGTAGGCCGTGCCGTTGGCCGCGTGGGCGGCGCGGACCTCGTCGCGCACGTCCCGGAACGGCGCGATCGCGGAGACCAGCACCAGGACGCCGTTGCGCGCCAACAGCTCCGCCACCCAGCCGATCCGCCGGATGTTGATCGCCCGGTCCTCCCGGGAGTAGCCGCGGGCGGCGGCGAGGTGCGGGCGGACGGCGTCGCCGTCGAGCACCTCGACGCGCAGGCCGCGCTCACGGAGCCGGTGCTCGGCGGCATGGGCGATGGTCGACTTCCCGGCGCTGGGCAGGCCGGTCAGCCACACGGTGGCGCCGCACTGCACCCCGGGCGGGGTGGCGGCATACGGACGGGACGGGGCGACGTCGGACACGGGGGCTCCGGCGGGTCTGTCGGCGAGCAGGTGGTGGGGGCGCGCGGACTACCGACAGAGCTGGTCGTAGGCGTGCGCACGACGGCTCGGCCAGAACGGCTCGAGCAGGGCGACGACCATGAACGGAATCGTCACCCGAAACGGTGTGTCACCGCAACCCGGCCCGCCGCTCAGTAGCCCGCGCACAGCGGGCAGCTGACGATCGGGCGGTCGCTCACGGTGAGGACGTGGCAGACGGGACAGCGGCGGGTGATCGAGAAGTCGGCGGGCCCGCGAGACGGCGCCACCAGGAACCAGGAGAGCACGCCGCCCTCGATGTACTCGCAGGCGTACGGACAGCAGACGGCGACCTCGTCGCCGATCGTGACCGGCGCGGGCCCGGCCTCGCCCGCAGGGACCTGCGGCAGCCTGACCAGGAACGCCTCGCGGCACCGCGGGCACTCGCACGAGGCCCACTCCCCCGGCCGCAGGTCACAGGCGGCTGCGGCGGCCTGGTAGGCGCGCCAGCCCGACGGGGGCCACACGTCGGCGTCGGCGACCTCCCGCCGGTCGCACCGGTCCGGCCCGTCCATGCCCACTCTCCCGTTCGTGATCGACTCCCCGTCCTCCGATGTACGTACGACAGTGGCGGACGGTTCGACACAATGGTCCTCACACTCGGCGGGTCGGCAACACGGACCTCCGGTGTGTCGGGAACCCGCAGATGGAGATCGACTCATCGGGGCAGCGTCGGTCACGCAGGGTGAGCAGCAGCTCGACGACCGCGCCGATCCACGGGCCCGCGGGCCGCGCCGGTGTGACGAATGGGCGCCCCCGCGCTGAGCCGGTCCCGCTCAGAGGACCGCGCTCAGGAGCTGTACGGCCCGCGACCGGTCGGGGACGAGGGGCGCGTTGGTGGTCACCGCGCCCCCGGCGCCGCCTCGGCGAGGACCGGGAGGAGGTCGCGGCGGGAGCCGAGCTCCCGCCGTGCACGGGTGTCCTCGACGACCCCGAACCCGTTGGTCTCGGCCCAGTCCTGGCGGATGGCGGGGGACACCGCGCCCGCCACCGACCTGGGCGACGGGTCCCACGCCACCCACAGCGGCGGGTCGAGGTCGGGGCGCAGCCGCCCCAGGGTGATGTCGGTGATCCGCTTCAGCCCGGGGCGACCGCGCGGAACCGGCCGGGCTCGACCTCCGCGACGACGCCGGTGCGCACGAGCCGCGCGATGTGCTGCTCGGCGGTGCGCGCCTCGACGGTCGTCACGTGCGGCGCCTCGACGTGGGGCCGGTAGACGAACCGGTGGGCGACGACGTCGACGAGGGTCCGCGGCTCGGCGAGAAACTCGGTGAGCGCGGCGTCCCGGCGCACGATCACGTCCCGGTAGGCCCGCAGCCTGCCGCGGAACTCCTCGGCCCCCTCGACCACGCCCTTCTGGTGGAAGGTGCCGAACCAGCGCGCGTCGACGGTCCGGCAGATCTCCAGCGACCGCTCGAAGCCCTCGAGGCTGCTCACCCGGTCCCCGTAGTAGGGGCCGAAGGAGGTCAGGTCGATGTCGGCGATGTAGAGGAAGCCGTCCGGCTCGACCAGCAGTCCACTGTGGCCCACCGTGTGTCCGGGCAGGTGCACCACGGTCGCCGTCCGGTCCCCGAGGTCGAACCGGTGGCCGTCCGGCACGCCGACGGCGTCGGGGCGGCTGCGGACGTGGAAGTCCGCCTCCAGGGTCGCCGCGAACTCCGTCGTCGCCGCCTCCGGCAGGCCGTAGCCTGCCAGCAGTACCGCGGAGTCGTGGACCGCGGCGAGGTCCGCGGAGTGCACGTGGACCGGGGCCGCGTAGCCGTCGATCCCGACGAGGTGGTCCTCGTGCGCATGGCTGACGAACACCGCGTCCGGAGCGGGCACCTCCCCCTGCCCGTCGCCGACCAGCGCCAGGGACGGGTCCACGAGCAGCGTGCCCGCGCTCCCCCGCACCAGGAGCGAGTTGCCGTACGGGTAGCCGCCGCCGTTCGCCGCGCGCAGCAGGGTCACCCCGCCGTAGGCCTCGGGGGCCCAGCTCGCCGTCGTCATCGTGTGAAGTCGGTCTCGAAGTCCCACGCCACGGTCGTCGCCTCCGCTCACGGACGCCGCGTCGCGCCCCGGGGCGACGTTAATACGGGCGCCTTAGCGGGACAAGGGCCCCTCACCGCACCGCGGCGGTGGCCTTCGGGTACAGCTCCCGGTACGCGGCGACGTGCCCGAAACCGGTGGTCACCGAGGTCGCGGCGAGGATCGCGTGCACCACCGCCCTGGCGAAGGTGCGGTCGGCCGCCTGGGCGACGGCGGC
>NZ_JACBXB010000445.1 GCF_013870575.1 Pseudonocardia pini | reverse complement strand
CTGCGCGGCCAAGGCCGGGATCAACCAGCTCGTGCGGGTGCTGGCCATGGAGGCGGACCGTCTCCCGCGAGGGGGGCGGCACGGCGATCAGCAGGATCATCCCGGCGAAGGCGCCGACCAGGGCGCCCGCCCAGAGGTGCTCGGCGGTGCCCGCGGGCACCCCGGCCGTCAGGACGGCGAGGGCGAGCGCCGGGATCCAGAAGAACTTGGCGGGCCACGCGGGTCCGCGGCGCAGCACGAGCCGGGCCTGGGCGCCGACGAACAGGGCGGTGAGCAGCGGTACGAGCCCCAGGAGCAGGACCGCGACGCCGAGGTTGACCGGATCGGCCGGGTCGAACGCGTCGGCCACCGTGACGCCGCCGAGGTAGCTGCTCTGCGGTCCCACGAAGCAGACGGTGGTCCGGACCGAACGGGCGGCCGAGCCGGTCAGACCGGGGACGGCACCCTCGCCCGCGGCGGCGGCGAACACGCGCCCCGCCGCGACGAACACCAGCAGCGGGAGCACCCCCGCGGTGAGCAGCCCGACACCGCCGAGCACCAGGCCGCGACCGCCGCCGTAGCCCGAGCCGATCCGCCTGCGGAGCAGCGCGACGACGAAGGCGCCCGCGGCGGGCAGCAGCCCGACCCCGATCCCAAGCAACGACGTGGCCCAGGCCCACACACCGGGGCAGAAGTCCGGGGCGACGGCCGAACGCAGCCCGGACAGCACCTGCCCGACGAGCGCGACGAGCGCGTCCACCTGCTCTCCCCTCGGGTGCCCCGACCGCACGGATCGACCACACGGGGGTCGTGTCCGCTCCCCACTATGGCATCCCGGCGGGCCGCGGTGCCGGGGCAGCGGGTGGGCACGCGTGTCGGTCGGTGTCGATCACCGCGCGACCCGCGCTCCACCCTCAGTGCCCGCTGCGCTCGCGGAACTCGTCCAGGTCGGCGTTGAAGCGGGCCAGCAGGGCGCCCAGGGCCTCGCGGTCCGCCTTCGGCCAGCCCTCCAGCACGGAGTGCAGCGGCCCCAGCCGGGCACCGCGCACGACCTCCCGCTGGGCCAGCCCCTCGGCGGTCAGCGTGATGACGACCGAGCGGGAGTCCCGCTCGTCCGGGCGGACCTCGACGAGGCCGGCGCGGGACAGCCGGGACACCTGCCTGCTGGCGGTGGGCTTGCTGACCCCGAGCCTGCCGGTGAGCACCGTGAGCGACTGCTCGCCGTGCTCGTCCAGGGCGGCGAGGACCGGGTAGGTGTAGCGGTCGACGGCCTCGTGGGTGCCGTACCCACCCGCCCAGACCGACTCCACGGTCCGCCGGATCAGCACGGTGACCTCGTGTTCGAGGCGGTGCAGGGAGTCCAGGCCTGCCGCCTCGGCGGCGATCGGACCGGTGACGGCGCTCACGGGCTCACCTTCCTCACGGAAATCGGGACATACAGGGACGAAACGATCGTACCCACATTGCCCCCCACAACGTTGCACTACGCAACCCGAGAAGGGGAATGCGTGTCGCCGCCTCCGGGTTGGCCGTGACATGGGACTCACCCGTGCAGACGGACCGCTCGCCCCGCACCCGCCGACGACCGTGAACTACGCGGTGGACGGCCCCGCCCACAAGCTCTACGCCCAGCCCTTCCCGCGCCGCGTGCGGGCCGAGCTCGGGGGCCGCACGATCCTCGACACCACGGACGGCCTCCTCGTGCACGAGACGGCCCTGCTGCCCGTGCTCTACGTCCCGTTCACGGACCTGGCGGCCGACGTGCTGGTCCCGACCGAGCACCACACGCACTGCCCGTTCAAGGGCGACGCGAGCTACCACTCGCTGGTGGTGGGCGACCGGACGGTGGAGAACGCCGTCTGGTCCTACCCGGAGCCGACCGCCGAGGCACCGTGGCTGAAGGGCTACGCGGCCCTCTACTGGTCCGCCGCGGACGCCTGGTACGACGAGGAGGAGCAGGTCTTCGCCCACCTCACCGACCCCTACACACGCGTGGACGTGCGGCCCACCCGGCGACACGTCGAGGTCCGGCACGGCGACGTCCTGGTCGCGGTGTCCGACTCCCCCACCGTGCTGAGCGAGACGGGTCTGCCGAACCGCTGGTACCTGCCGCGGGAGTCCGTACAGGTGCCCCTGCGGGCATCGGACACCCGGTCGCGGTGCCCGTACAAGGGCGAGGCCCGGTACTGGTCGGCCACCCTGCCGGACGGCACCGAGGTCGCCGACATCGCCTGGGAGTACGAGGAGCCGCTGCCGGAGTCGGGCCGGGTCGCGGGCCTGCTCAGCTTCTGGGGCGACGACGTCCGGGTGGGCGTCTCCTGATCACTCCTCCTCGAGGAGTGCCTCGATCGCGGGCAGGGCCGCCCGGATGACCTCGCGCTGCGCGGCGTCCAGGCGGCCGAGCCTGCGGGCGACGAGCGCCGTGCGGTGCGTGACGATCTCGTCCAGCCGGACCCGCCCGGCGGACGACAGCGTGATCAGCACCCCTCGGGCGTCCTGCGGGTCGGAGGCGCGCACGACGAGCCCCTGGTCGTCGAGCGCGCCCAGGACGCGCGACATGGTGGGGGCGGTGACCGCCTCGCGCCTGGCGAGCTCGGAGAGCCGCAACGGGCCGTGGAGGGCGACCGTGGAGAGGGCCGAGAGCTGCAAGGGGGGAAGCGAGTCGCCCCCGTCGATCCGGATCCGGCGGTGGAGCCTGCCCACGGCGAGCCGCAGCCGGGTCGCCTCCTCGGTCAGGAGGTGGTCGACGGGTGGCTGCGGGACGTGCTCCGCGGTCATCCGCCCATCCTGCCACCCGCCGGATCGGGGCCTCCGTCAGACCTTCCGGAGCCGGATCTTGGTGACGTCGTGCCGCGGGCCCTTGGTGAGCACCAGGCTCGCCCGGCCGCGGGTGGGCAGGATGTTCTCCTCCAGGTTGGGCCCGTTGATCGTGGCCCAGATGTTCTCCGCGTGCGCGATGGCGTCCTCGCGGTCCAGCTCGGCGTAGCGGCGGAAGTACGAGGCGGGATCGCGGAAGGCGGTCTCGCGCAGCCGCAGGAACCGCTCGACGTACCAGCGCCGCAGGTCGGCCGGAGCGGCGTCGACGTAGACGGAGAAGTCGATGAAGTCGCTCACCGTCAGCGCGGAGTTGGCGGTGGCAGGCTGCAGTACGTTCAGCCCCTCGATGAGCAGGATGTCCGGGCGGCGGACGACCAGGCGCTCCTCGGGGACGATGTCGTAGACGAGGTGGGAGTAGACGGGGGCGGTGACCTCGGCCCGCCCCGCCTTGACGTCCATGACGAAGCGGAGCAGCTTGCGCCGGTCGTAGGACTCCGGGAAGCCCTTGCGCTGCATCAGCCCGCGCCGCTCCAGCACCGCGTTGGGGTGCAGGAACCCGTCGGTCGTGACCAGCTCGACGCGCGGGTGCTGGGGCCAGCGCGCCAGCAGCAGCCGCAGCAGCCGGGCGGTGGTGGACTTGCCCGCCGACACCGAGCCCGCCACCCCGATCACGAAGGGCGTCCGCGCGGCGGTGCCGCCCAGGAAGGTCCGGTAGGCGCGGTAGAGCCTGCCGCCCTCCTGGACGTGCAGGTTCAGCAGCCGGGACAGCGGCAGGTAGACCTGGCGGACCTCGTCGAGGTCGATGTCGTCCCCGAGGGACCGCACCCGCTCCAGCTCCGCCGCGGTCAGCGGCAGCGGGCTGGTCTCGCCCAACCGGGCCCAGGAGCTGCGGTCGAAGTCCACGAACGGGGAGTGCCCGCCGGATCGGGGATGTCGGGCGGCCGGACCGGCCGGCGTGAGGGCGCCGAGGGGCTGCCCGATCGTCTGCTCACTGGCCTGCACCGTCGCGGGCATCGTGACCTCGGTCCTCTCGGGAGGCTGGGCCGGCCGGGCCCCGCCGGGCCCCCGGTCGATCTGGTCGTCGATCTCTCGGTCGATGGTGGTCCAACCTAGACCGCGGATCACGCGTTCGAGCGCGGACGTGCTGCGGACCACTCCCCTGGGCCTGTGGACAACCACCCCTCCGCGACGCCCGGTGCGCGCTGTCGGTCGGTGCGGTGCGGCACGATGCCCCGTATGTCCGAGAGTGTGGAGCTCGACCGCAGGCGGGTGCTGGCCCACCGGTTCGCGCGGCACGGTCTGGCCGCGAGGTCGGCCGGGCCGGTCGCGGGCCTGCGGGTGCTGCGCCTGGGCGTGCAGGACTCCCCACCGGGGTCCCTGCCGCTCGCCCTCGCCGCGCGTCGGGAGGCCGTGCGGGCGGACCTCGCGGGCCTGGTCGTGATCTGGTCGCACCGCGGCGCGCCACATCTCCATCCCCGCGAGGCGCTGCCCGCCCTCGCAGCCGCGTCCTGGCCGGTCTCGGAGGCGGATGCGGCCGCGCGGCTCGGCTGGCAGCGCAAGAGGCTCGCGGAGATCGGCATCCCGGTCACCGAGGCGCTGCGGGTGGTCGCGGCGGCGATGGCGGAGGTCCTCGCGGCGGGGCCGCGGGTGAAGGGCGAGCTGAGTGCCGAGGTCACGGCCCGGATCCCCGCGGAGCTCTCGCCGTGGTGCGGGCCGTGCGAGGCCCACCACGT
>NZ_JACBXB010000444.1 GCF_013870575.1 Pseudonocardia pini | reverse complement strand
CCCGGAGCGCGGCGGTGGAGAGGTCCCGTAGCTCGAAGAACGTGTGCACGGTGCCCGGGTAGCAGGTGAGTTCGACGGGCACCCCCGCGGCGCGCAGGTGGTCCGCGTAGGCGGTGCTGTCGTCGGCGACGGGGTCGAGCTCGGCGGAGATGATCAGCGCCGGGGCCAGCCCGGTCGGGTCCCCGGCGATCGGCGAGATCCGCCAGTCGTCGTCGTCGGCGAGCTCGCCGAGGCCGTAGTGCCGCCAGGACCACCGGACGTCCTCGGCGCTGACGAGGTAGCCCTCGGCGTACTCCTTCAGCGAGGCCGCCTCCAGCCGTCCGTCCACGGCCGGGTACACGAGCACCTGGAGGTCGAGCGGCCAGCCCTCGTCCCGGGCGTGGAGGGCGGCGACCGCCGCCAGGTTCCCGCCCGCGGACTCGCCGCCGACCGACACCGTGTCGAACCCGAGGCCGCCCGCACTCGCGACGGCCCATTCCACCGTCGCCACGGCGTCCTCGACGGCGGCGGGGAACCGGTGCTCGGGAGCGAGCCGGTAGTCGGCGAGCAGGATCGCGAACCCGGAGGTGTCCGCGAGGTGGCGCATCGTCCGGTCGGACGCGGTGAGCCCGCCGAACGCCCAGCTCCCGCCGTGGAACCAGACGAGCAGCCCGGCGGGGTCCGCCGGCCGGTGGAGCCGGGCCGGGACACCGCCGGAGGCGGACGGCACGACCAGGTCCTCGGCCTCGATGTGCGCGGGTCCGGGTGGCAGGGACCCGAGCATCTGCTCGATCCCCGCGCGGGCCTCGGCGATCGGGGTCGCGGAGAGGGCCGGACGCCCGCGGGCGGCCTCCACCAACCCCCGCAGCTCGGGGTCGACCGGGTCGGAGCCGAGCGCGTCGCCGGTCACTGGTCCACCAGACTCAGGAAGACCCACTGGCCGTCCGGGGCCAGGCCCGCCAACCGGCGGCCGCACTGCTGCAGCACGACCGGCCCGGACGTGATGTGCTGCGTCCCCGCGTGCACGTCCCGGTACAGCCGCTGGAGGGTGCCGTCCCGCAGCGCCGTGGTCCCGGCCCAGCGGTAGACCCAGGTCGTGACCTCCTCGACCGCCCACGTCACGTGGGCGAGGGCGAGCCTGGTCTCCGTCTCCTGGTCCACGTCCAGCAGCTCGCCGCGGTCGATCACCGCCTCGTTGGCCGCCCAGGTCTCGTAGACCAGGGCGCGCGCCGCGCGGAACCTCGCCTCGGCCTCCGCGTAGCCGGCGTGGAACTGGTCGGTGTCCACCGCGGCCTGGGGTGTCCCGCTGCGCTGGAGCGCGTAGGCCTTCATCTCGTCGAGGACCCGCCTGCCGACGCCGACGGCCCACGCCGCGTGGCAGAGCGAGGCCAGGTTGGCCAGACCCAGCCGGTAGAGGGTCCCGCCGTGCACGTTCTCCCTGGTGGTGAGCGAGAAGGTGTGCTCGGCGGGGACGAACAGGTCGTCGATGACGTAGTCGATGCTGCCGGTCGCGCGCAGCCCCAGCACGTCCCAGTTGTCGACCAGCGTCGCGCTGCTCTTGGGGAGGTGGAAGACGCGCGGTTCGCCGGTCCCCTCCACGAGCGCCGCGGTGTGGATGTGGCTCGCCTGGTGCAGACCGGAGGCGAACTGCCACGTGCCCGAGAGCCGGTATCCGCCCTCGACCTCGACGGCGCTGCCGAACCGGCCGCCCTGGCCCGCGAAGGTGGCGAACTCGCCGTCGGCGGGGAAGTAGCGGCGCACGGCCGCCTCCCCGAGCCAACCCCCGGCGAAGCCCGACTCCATCTGCAGGGCCATCGCCGCCCAACCGGTCGAGGCGTCGGCGTGCGAGAGCGCGGCGATGGTGTCGATGATCTGGACGGGCGAGAACTCGTAGCCCCCGAGCTCCGCGGGCACGACGATCCGGTACACCCCGGACTCGGCGAGCGCCTGCTCCACGGCGGGCACGAGCCGCCCCGCCTCGTCGTTGGCCGCCCCGCTCTCGCGCAGCAGCGGGATCATCCCGGCGATGCGCTGCTGGACGGCGGCGAACTCCGCGCTGCGGTGCAGCCGCGACCGGGACGCTCTCCCGGTCCGCGGCTCGGCCTCGGTCACTGACGGCGGTGTCATGTGCTCCTCCTCGGGGTGGCGTGATCGACCTCGGACGGTAGGAGCGGGACAGACCCGCGTCGTTGCGCGACAGCGCACGCCGCTGTCGAGGGCGTGCGCAGAGGCGTCCCGGGCGGCTCGGGCACGACGGCGTTGCAGGGGCACGCGCGGCGGCGTCCCGCACTACGGTCGGGAGCGATCACGTCCACCGAGCGCGGAGGAGGCCCCGTGCCGACGCCCGATCCCGCCGTGACCGTCGAGCGGTGGTTCCTGCGGGAGGGCACGCCGTGGGTGGTCCGCGACCTGCGCGCCCACCCGGCCGTGGCCCGGATGCTCCCTTTCACGGTGGCGCTCGGCGCCTACACCCCGCCCTTCGCGCTGGCGGCGGTGCTGCTCCTGCCCGGTGTGGACCCGCTCGTCGCGCCGCCCGAGGCCGGGCTGCGGGTACTCGTGGTCTCCCTGGCCGGGATCCTGACGGCGGTGGCGGCGGTGCTGGTGTTCCTCCGGTTGCGGCGGACCCGTGAGGCCCTGCGCACCCGGACCGCCGGGCTGGTCGGGATCGCCGCCGCCCTCGTGCTGACCATCGTGCCGGACCTGTTCCGCGGGAGGGCGCTGACGGGGCTGGTCGAGACCGTCGCGCTGCTCGCGGTGGGTTGGGTCCTCGTGGTGACCGGTCTGGGGGCGCTGCTCGGCTGGGCCGTCCGACGCCTGGTGGTCCGGCTGGTCCCCCTGCTGTCCGTGGTCAGCCGGGCGATCCCGCTCCTGCTGCTGCTCGTCGCATTCCTGTTCATCAACGCCGAGGCGTGGCAGATGTCGGCGAACCTGTCCCGCGGGCGGCTGTGGGGCGTCGTCGGGTTCCTGGTGGCCGTGTTGCTGCTGTTCCTGGCCTTCCGGCTGCCCCGCGAGCTCGCGGCCGTCGAGGTGCCCGCGGAGCTGCCCGAGATCCGCGCCGCGTGCGCGCGCACCCCGCTCTCCCCGTGGGCCGAGCGGCTGACGGAGGTGGGCGAGCGTCGTCCGCTGCGCCGCCGGGAGCGGGTGAACCTGGTCGCGCTGCTGTTCGTGGCGCAGGGCCTGCAGGTGCTCGTGCTGTCCGTGGCGGTCTTCCTGCTGTTCCTGGCGTTCGGCGAGCTGGCGATCACGGACGCGACGATCGAGTCGTGGGTCGGGAGCCCGCCGACCCCGGGCGTGCTCTGGGGCTTCGACGTCCCCGTGTCCGACGAGCTGATCCAGGTCAGCATCGCGATCGCGGCGCTGTCCGCGCTGTACTTCGCGGTGTACACCGTCACCGACCAGGAGTACCGCACCGAGTTCCTCGACGACCTGCTCGCCGAGCTGCGGCAGGGACTGCTGGCGCGCGAGTGCTACCTCGCCACCGTAGGTAGGTGATCGCGCCCGATCTGGGTGGCGGTCACCGACGTGCCGGGGTCGGGTGCGGAGGAAGTCTGACGGGGCCCGGCGGGATCGGCCCGCCGCACCTCCCGAGGAGCCCTCCATGACCCTGTCCCTCGTCCCCGCCCGCACCGTCCCTGCCACCCGCGTCGCGGTCGGGGGTCTCGCCCTCTTCGCGCTCGCGAGCGTGGTCGCCGGGCTGTTCTCACCCGGCTACGACCCGCTGCGGGAGGGGATCAGCGCCCTCGCCGCCGTCGGCATGCCCGCCGCCCCGGTGATGGTCGCCGGGTTCCTGGCCCTCGCCGCGGGCACGACCGCCGCGGGCGTCGCGTTGTGGCAGCGGCTGCCCCGCGGGATCGCCGGGCGCACCGGCGCGGTGCTGGTGATGCTGTGCGGCGCGTTGATGGTGGTCGTCGGCCTGGCCCGCCAGGACTGTTCGGACTTCGTCGGCGCGTGTGTGGCGGCGGAGGAGGCGGGCACGATCTCCGGTCACCACGTCCTGCACCAGCTCGTCTCGCTCGCCGTGTTCACGGTCCTGGCCGTCGCGCCGTTCCTGCTGGCCGCGGGCCTGCGTCGGAACCCGGCCCGGATGCCCCTGGGCCGTTGGTCGGCGCTCGCCGGGGTGGTGGCGTTGGTGGCCGTCGCCGCGCTGCCGACCGTCGGCTACGGCGACCTGGCAGGCGTGGTCCAGCGCCTCGTCGTCCTGCTGCTGTTCGGCTGGCCGGTGCTGGTCGCGGCGGTGCCCGTCCGCGACTGACACGACCGCCGACCGGACCGCTGTCACCGCGCCGCCGCCCCGCGCCGGCGCGGTGACAGCGCCACCCGGCACGGTCGGACCGTCTCACCCACTCACCAGGAGCCCTCATGACCCTCGCGACCCATCCCGCCGTCCGCACCGCCACCGACGTCCCCCTCCTCGGCACGACGCTGGGCATCTGGGCCCATCCCGACGACGAGGCCTACCTCTCCGGCGGCCTGATGGCCCTGCTCCGCGACGCGGGCCCTGGTCCCGCTGGCCGAGACCGTGCACGAGCGTGCGAGCGTGGAGATCTTCCGCG
>NZ_JACBXB010000443.1 GCF_013870575.1 Pseudonocardia pini | reverse complement strand
ACACCGCAAGTTCACCTCGGACATGCTGGTCAACCTCGTCCGGCGGCGTGACGAGCATGCCGGTCGGGGTCCATCCCGGCCCGTCCTGGGGCGGCAGCCAGGTGATCACGGTGTGGGCGGCGGCGCCCGCCGCGAGCCGCACGGTCCTTGGCTCCTGCGAGGAGCGGGGCAGCGAGTAGGTCGGCCCGAAGGTCGGGTCGTCGGGACCCTTCAGGTCCACCCCGCCGAACCCCGTCATCGTGCACGGTGCGCTCGACGTGTTCGTCCACACGATCGTCGTGTGCCGCTGGCCCGCCTCCCCCGTCGTCCGTCCCACCGAGGCCTCCAGCTGCGCGAGCGTGCACTTCGTGGCCACCTGGGCGGCCGACGTGGTGGCCGCGCTCGTCGGCGCCGGGACCTGGGTGGTGGACGGGGCCGCGGGCGCGCCGGTCGACGACGACCCACACCCGGCCAGGGCCAGCGCGCCGACGAGCAGGGCCACGGCACGCACCGAACGAACGATCATGGCTGTCAGGCTGGCCCCGAACCCGTCCCGACGCCATCCCGACCGCCCGATCGTGGGCGAACCGGGCCCGACGGTGTCCGTCGCTCCCGAGGCGGCGGGGTCGGGCCGATCACTCGGCCTCGAGATCGCCTTCGGTCTCCAGGTACGCCTGTCGCAGCGCGGCGAGCGTGTCCTGCTCCGGCGCCTCCCACAGCCCACGCTCCGCGGCCTCGAGCAGCCGCTCGGCCATGCCGTGCAACGCCCACGGGTTCGACTCGGACAGGAACTTGCGGTTGTCCGGGTCCAGCACGTAGGTCTCGGTGAGCTTCTCGTACTGCCAGTCCGCGACGACGCCGGTGGTCGCGTCCCAGCCGAAGAGGTAGTCCACCGTCGCGGCCATCTCGAAGGCGCCCTTGTACCCGTGCCTGCGCATGGCCTCGATCCAGCGCGGGTTCACCACGCGGGCACGGAAGACGCGGGCGGTCTCCTCGTGCAGCGTCCGGGTCTTGACCGACTCGGGGCGCGTCGAGTCGCCGATGTACGCCTCGGGCGCGGTGCCGGTCAGCGCGCGGACGGTCGCGACCATGCCGCCGTGGTACTGGTAGTAGTCGTCCGAGTCGGCGATGTCGTGCTCGCGGGTGTCGGTGTTCTTGGCCGCCACCGCGATGCGCCGGTACGCGGTCTCCATGTCGTCCCGCGCGGGGGCGCCGTCGAGCCCGCGGCCGTACGCGTAGCCGCCCCAGGTCGTGTAGACCTCGGCGAGGTCCGCGTCGTCCCGCCAGTTCCTGGAGTCGACGAGCTGGAGCAGGCCCGCGCCGTACGTGCCCGGCTTGGAGCCGAAGATCCGGGTGGTGGCCCTCCTCCGGTCCCCCGTCCGCTGCTCGTCCTGCAGCACATGTGCTTTCACGAAGTTCTGCTCGGCGGTCTCGTCGAGGTCGCTGACCAGCTGCACCGCGTCGTCGAGCAGGGCCAGGACGTGCGGGAACGCGTCCCGGAAGAACCCGGAGATGCGGACGGTGACGTCGATGCGGGGCCTGCCCAGCTCGTCGAGGTCGATCACCTCCAGCCGTGTGACGCGCCGGCTGGCCTCGTCCCACACCGGCCGGACGCCGAGCAGCGCGAAGACCTCCGCGACGTCGTCGCCGCTGGTCCGCATGGCACTGGTGCCCCAGACGGACAGCCCGACGGAGCGGGGGAACTCGCCGTCGTGGTCGCGCCTGTACCGGTCCACCAGCGACTCGGCCATCGCCTGCCCGGTCTCCCAGGCGAGCCTGCTCGGCACCGCCTTCGGGTCGACCGAGTAGAAGTTCCGGCCGGTCGGCAGCACGTTGATCAGCCCGCGCAGCGGGCTCCCCGACGGCCCGGCGGGGATGAACCCGCCGTCCAACGCGTGCAGCACCCGATCGATCTCGTGCGCGGTCTCCGCGAGCCGCGGCACGACCTCCACCGCCGCGAACCGAAGGATCCGCTCGACGGTCTCGGCCCGCTCCAGGTCCTCGGCCGAGAGCCCGCTCCGCGCGCCCTCCTGTCCGAGTCGGGCATCGACGACGGCGGCGGCCGCGTCGGGGTCCCAGCCCGCGGCCTCCATGTCGGCGATCAGGCTGTGGGCGAGGGCCTCGACCTCGTCGACCGTCACCCGGGCCTCGCTGCCGTCCTCGACCAGGCCGAGGGCCTCGCGCAGGCCGGGGACGTTCTGCTCGCCGCCCCACATCTGCCGCGCGCGCAGCATCGCCAGCACCAGGTCCACCCGCACGGAGCCCTCGGGGGCCGCGGCGAGGACGTGCAGCCCGTCGCGGATCTGGACGTCCTTGATCTCGCACAGCCAGCCGTCGACGTGCAGCAGGAAGTCGTCGAACTCCGCCTCGTGCGGACGCTGCTCCAGGCCCAGGTCGTGGTCCAGCTTGGCGGCCTGCATCAGCGTCCAGATCTGCTGGCGGATCGCCGGGAGCTTGCCGGGGTCGAGGGCGGAGATGTTGGCGTGCTCGTCGAGCAGCTGCTCCAGCCGCGAGATGTCGCCGTAGGTCTCGGCGCGGGCCATCGGCGGGATCAGGTGGTCGACGAGCGTGGCGTGCGCCCGGCGCTTGGCCTGCGTGCCCTCCCCCGGGTCGTTGACCAGGAAGGGGTAGATCAGCGGGAGGTCACCGAGGGCCGCGTCGACGCCGCAGCTCGCGGACATGCCCAGGGTCTTGCCGGGCAGCCACTCCAGGTTGCCGTGCTTGCCGATGTGGACGATCGCGTGGGCGCCGAAGCTCTCCGCGACCCACCGGTACGCGGCCAGGTAGTGGTGCGACGGCGGCAGGTCCGGATCGTGGTAGATCGCGACCGGGTTCTCGCCGAACCCGCGCGGCGGCTGCACCATCAGGGTCACGTTCCCGCTGCGCAGCGCCGCGACGACGATGTCGCCGTCCTGGACGTAGTGCTCCCCCGGCGCCTCCCCCCAGTGCTCGGTCACCCCGTCGCGGAGGTCCTCGGGCAGGGTGTCGAACCAGCCCCGGTACTGCTCCGCGGAGATGCGGATCGGGTTGCCCGCCAGCTTCTCCTCGGTGAGCCAGTCGGGGTCCTGCCCGCCGGCCTCGATCAGCGCGTGGATCAGGGCGTCGCCGTCCTGCGCGGTGACACCCGGGAAGTCACCGACGTCGTAACCCGCCTCCCCCATCGCCCGCAGCAGCGCGACGGTCGAGGCCGGCGTGTCCAGCCCGACCGCGTTGCCGATCCGCGCGTGCTTGGTCGGGTAGGCGGAGAGCATGAGCACGATCTTCTTGTCCGCGTTGGGGATCCGCCCCAGCTCGGCGTGCAGCACCGCGATGCCCGCCACCCGCGCGGCCCGCTCGGGGTCCGGGACGTAGGTGGACAGGCCGTCGGCGTCGATCTCCTTGAAGGAGAAGGGGACCGTGATCAGCCTGCCGTCGAACTCGGGGACGGCGACCTGGGTCGCGACGTCGAGGGGGGACAGCCCGTCGTCGTTGGACTCCCAGGTGGCGCGGCTGGAGGTGAGGCACAGCCCCTGCAGGATCGGCACGTCGAGCGCGGCCAGCTCGGTGACGTCCCACTCCTCGTCCTCCCCGCCGGCCTGCGCGGAGGCGGGCTTGGTGCCGCCCGCGGCGAGCACGGTGACGATCATCGCGTCGGCCGCGCGGAGGGTTTCCAGCAGTGCGGCGGGGGCCTGGCGCAGCGACGCGCAGAAGATCGGCAGCGGGGTGGCGCCCTTGGCCTCGATCGCCTGGCAGAGCGCCTCGATGTAGGCGACGTTCCCGGCGATCTGCTGGGCGCGGTAGTACAGCACCGCGACCGTCGGCCCCGGCTGCGCGGCGGCGTCGCGCTCCAGCACCCCCCACTCGGGCAGGGCGATCGGCGGGGCGAAGCCCTCGCCGGTGAGCAGCACGGTGTCGGAGAGGAAGGCGTGCAGCTGGCGGAGGTTCTCCGTCCCGCCCTGCGCAAAGTAGGTGTGCGCCTCGGCGGTGACGCCCGCGGGGACGCTGGAGAGCTCCATCATCTCGGCGTCGGGGGCCATCTCGCCGCCCAGCGCGACCAGCGGGGTGTCCCCGGCGCGCAGCAGGTCGAGGCCGTCCTCCCAGTACCGGTAGCCGCCGAGCACGCGCACGACCACGACGTCCGACTCCGCGGCCATGGCGGGCAGCTCGTCGAGGAGCACGCGGTTGGGGTTGGCGAGGCGGAAGTCGGCGCCCGAGGCCCGGGCGGACAGCAGGTCCGTGTCCGACGTCGAGAGCAGCAGGACACGGGTCATCGAAGAGTCCCTTCCTCGGGATCCTCGTCCCGGGTCAGCGTGCAGGTCGGCGGGCGGTCAGTGTCCTGGCTCCCGGATCGACGCTCGCCCCGGCCTTCCGGGTCGCCCCGTGGCCGTCTCGAGGGGTCCGCTCCCCGGTGACAGTGGCGGGACCGCGCCGGACTCGCACCGGCTTCCTGGCCCGCTCGCCGTATTCGGTTGTCCTGCTCACTGTCCGCAACAGGATCACCCCGCGTCAAGCGGCCATGCCTACAGTGTCGCGGTGCCCACCCCCCGCACCCGCGCCGACGCCTGCCCGGGCGTCC
>NZ_JACBXB010000442.1 GCF_013870575.1 Pseudonocardia pini | reverse complement strand
CGTGCTGACCAGGTGCAGGTCCAGGGCGGCCGAGGCCCAGAGCGGGTGCGGGGCCGGGTCGGTGACCAGGGCGACCGTCGGCATCGGGGCGTGCCCGGTCCGGCGCAGGTGGGCGAGCCCCGTGATGCCCTCGGGGAACACGGCCACGACGAGGTCCGGCCGGACGGTCTCCAGCACGGGCCGCAGCCCGCGCCCGCTCCACCGCCCGATGACGGCACGGGTGCCCGCCCGGAAGAACGGGACGTGCCAGAGCAGCTGGAAGTACAGCTCGTAGAGCCAGGGCAGGTACCGGACGCAGCCGGCGTAGACCGCCCGGAACAGGGGGCCCGTGCGAGCGCCCATCCCGTCGAGCGTCTCGGTCCAGGTCACCTCGACCCCGGGCCAGACCCGCCGCGCGCTCTCCTCGACGGCGCGGGCGGCCGCGTGGTGGCCTGCGCCCATGCTGCCGGTGACCAGCAGCAACCGGTGGGGTGTCGTCATGGGTTCCTCACGGTGCGGGGAGCGGAGCGGCGGGGGTAGCGTGGCCACTATGGACGGTCAGCCACGTCGGGTGCTGGTGCTGTCGGCGCCCGTGGGCGAGGGGCACGTCGCCGCGGCGCGGGCCCTCGCCGCGCGGATGCGCGAGCTGTGGCCCGCCGCCGAGGTGCACGAGGTGGAGAGCACGGCAGGCCCCGTGCGGGACCGCGTCCTGGAGACCTCGTACGCCGCGACCATGCGGTTCGCGCCGCGGCTCTACGGCCTGGGCTACGACCTGCTCGTGCACCATCCGCGGTTCGCCGAGCTGTGCAAGCGGGTCGCGGCCGCGCAGGTGGGCCGGTCGCTCGCGCCGCTGCTGCGGGAGGAGCACCCGGACCTGGTCGTGTCGACCTACCCGATGATCTCGGGTGGGCTGGCCTGGCTGCGCACCCACGAGCGGCTCGCGGCGCACACGGTCGCCGTGGTCACGGACGTGGCCGTGCACCCGTTCTGGGTGTGGGCGGGCGTGGACGAGACCTGGACCCTGCTGCCCGCCTCGCGGGAGCAGGCCGTGGAGATCGCCCCGGCGGCCGACGTGCGGGTGGCCGCCGCCGCCGTCGACAAGCGGTTCCACCCCGGGGACCGGGCGGCCACCCGGCGGGCCCTGGGGATGTCCGAGACGGCGTTCACCGTGCTCGTGACCGGCGGGTCGCTGGCCTTCGGCGGCATGGAGGGCGTCGTCGACGCGGTCCTGGCCGGGGAGGCGGAGGCCGTGGTGCTCTGTGGGCGCAACGAACGGCTGCGCAAGCGGCTCGCGGCGCGCGGCGAGCCCCGGCTCACGGCCCTGGGCTGGACGAACACGGTACCGGAGCTCATCACCGCCGCGGACCTGGTGCTCACCACGGCGGGCGGCATGATCGCCAGCGAGTCGCTGGCCGTGGGCACCCCGGTGCTGTTCGCCCGCCCGATCCCCGGCCACGGCCGGGCGGGCGCGCGGATGACCGAGGAGGCCGGGCTGGGCCTGGTCTGCCCCCGGCCGGAGGACGTCACCGCCGCCGTGCGCAGGCTCCGGACGCATCCGCACGAACGAGAGTCGTTGGCCGCGAGAGCGCGCTCCTACAGCAGCCGAACCATGGACGCGGAGCTGACCGCGCTCGCCCGCCGCCTCACCACCGGCGTTATGGAGCCATAACTGTCGTTTCGAGGGACGAGAACGACAGTTGTGGCTCCATACTGCGGTCAGCCGACGCGCTGGGGCTGGGGACCACCGAGGCGCAGGCCGATGCCCTCGCCCTTGAGCGAGCGCTGGAACCACCAGAGCGAGAGCACGATGCCCACCGCGACGAGCGAGTACGAGCCCGCCGTGGACACCATGAGGAAGTTCCCGACGGTCTGGGTGGCCAGCACGGCGAGCGTGGTGACCCCGTTGACCAGGAAGACCGCCGCCCACAGCAGCGAGACCTTCTTGAAGAAGCTCTTCATCTTGGGGTGCTGGGTCAACGCGTCGGGGAACGCGCAGAAGTCGTCCGCCAGCTTGGCCAGCAGCGGCCGCTCCAGACCCAGCGTGACCAGCAACAACCCGGCGAACACGAAGTTCTGCACCGTGGGTTGGAGGAAGTAGAGGAAGGCCGAGCCGGTCCAGAGGCCGACCACCGTGCGCACCACCAGCAGGGTGGTGGTGAGCCACAGGACGGCGGGCACCTTCTGCCGCAGGACCATCCGCCTGCCGATCGCCAGGGCGGACCAGCACAGGGCGCCGATGATCCCGGCGTCGAACCCCGCGTGGGTGAAGAGGACCCAGAAGAGGGCGAGCGGGATGAGCGTGGACTCCAGCAGGGGACGACCCGCGTGGCGCAGCAGAGATCCGAGAGGTGGCAGGTGGATCAGTGTCGTCATGCGGTGCTCCGGCATGCGGGTCCTCGGGGGTAGGGGTTACCTGGTCCGGCGCCTTCTCAAACGCGTTGGCCGGAGTGTAGCGGCACCGGTCACGGGGAGATAACGGGCTCGATGCCCGGTGTGACCCAGCCGCGGCCCCCTTGTCCGTCACCGCGTCCGTCACCGGCCCGCCGCCGACCGCCCGTCGCGGCACCACGACCGTGCACCGCGCACGACGGACCCCGGTCCGGACGAACCGGACCGGGGCACCGTCGGGCGTGTCGCGGTACGTGGCGAGCCCCTAGACGCTCACCGCGGCGCGGAGCGACTCCTTCAGCGAGCCCATCGTCGCGAAGACCGCCGAGGGCTCGTAGCCGCAGTGCGCCATGCAGTTGGCGCACCGCTCGTCCTTGCCGCGGCCGAAGGCCTCCCAGTCGGTGCCGTCGATCAGCTCCTGGTAGGTCTTCACGTGTCCGTCGTCGAGCAGGTAGCAGGGCTTCTGCCAGCCCAGCAGCGAGTACGACGGGATCGCCCAGGCCGTGCAGTCCAGGTCGACCTTCCCCTCGAGGAAGTCCAGGAAGACGGGCGAGTGGTTGAGCCGCCACCGCTTGCGGCGGCCGTCGCCGAAGGCCTTCTTGAACAGCTCGCGGGTCTGCTGCACACCCAGGAAGTGCTCCTGGTCGGGCGCCTTCTCGTAGGCGTACCCGGGCGAGATCTGCATGAGGTCCACGCCGAGCTCGTCGTTGAGGTAGTCCATGACGTCGATGACGTCCTGGGGGGTGTCCGTGTCGAAGAACGTGGTGTTGGTGTTGACCCGGAAGCCCGCCTCCTTGGCCATCCTGATGGCCTCGACGGCCTGGTCGAACACCCCGTCCTTGCTCACCGACGCGTCGTGCCGCTCGCGCAGCCCGTCGATGTGCACCATCCACGCGAAGTTCTTGTGCGGGGTGAAGCGGTGCAGGTGCTTGGGCAGCAGGACCGCGTTGGTGCAGAGGAACACGATCTTGTTCAGGTCCAGCAGGCGCTGGACGATGACGTCCATCTCCTTGTGCATGAGCGGCTCGCCGCCCGCGATGGAGACCATCGGGGCGCCGCTCTCCACGATGGCGTTCACGGCCTGCTCGACCGGCATCCGCTGCTTGAGCAGGTGGGCGGGCTGCTGGATCTTGCCGCAGCCGTTGCACGCGAGGTTGCAGGCGAACAGCGGCTCGAGCTCGACCAGGAGCGGGAACTTCTCGACGCCCTTGATCTTCTGCTTCATCAGGTACGTACCGAGACGGACGGACTGGCGCAGTGGCATTCCCACCGGTCAGCTCACCTCCTTGGGAAGGGTGAAGACGACGTCCTCGGTCCCGGTCGTGGTCACCTGGACGGCGACCGGGCCGAGACCGGAGAGACAGGACACGACCTCGTCGACCAGCTCCGGGGGCGCCGACGCCCCCGCACTGACCCCGATCCGGCCGGCCCCGGGGAGCCAGCCGAGGTCGATCTCGCCGACGTCGTCGACGAGGTGGGCGGGGACCCCCGAGCGGGCGGCCACCTCGGCCAGCCGACGGGAGTTCGACGAGTTCGGTGAGCCGACGACGATCACCAGGTCGACGTCGGCGGCCACCGCGCGGATCGCGCGCTGGCGGTTCGTGGTGGCGTAGCAGATGTCGTCCCGGCGGGGCGTGGCGATCGCGGGGAAGCGGCCGCGGAGCACCGCGGCGATCCGCTCGGCCTCGTCCACCGCCAGGGTGGTCTGCATCGCGTAGGACACCCGGGCCGGGTCCGGCGCCGTGACCGTGCGGGCCATCGCCTCGTCCTCGACGACGACGATGTCCGCAGGCGCCTCGCCGACGGTGCCCTCGACCTCCTCGTGGTCGGAGTGGCCGATCAGGAAGACCGTCTCCCCGCGCCCGGTGTGCCGTCTGACCTCGGCGTGCACCTTGGCGACGAGGGGGCACATGGCGTCGATGACCGACAGCGCGCGCTCCTCGGCCTCGGCCCGGACGGCGGGGGAGACCCCGTGGGCGGCGAGCACCGTGGTCGCGCCGCGGGGGACCTCCTCGAGCTCCTGGACGAACACCGCCCCGCGCTCGGTGAGCCGCCGGACCACGTGCGCGTTGTGCACGATCTGCCTGCGCACGTAGACGGGGGCGCCGAAGCGGTCCAGCGCCCGGTCCACGATGTCGATGGCCCGCTCGACGCCCGCGCAGAAGCTGCGCGGCTC
>NZ_JACBXB010000441.1 GCF_013870575.1 Pseudonocardia pini | reverse complement strand
ATCGTCGACCGGGCAACGCCGAGGGTGCCGCGAGCATCAGTCGGAAGCCCACGCGGGCCTCGACGAGCCAGCGGGCGAGCACCGGCGCCGCCTCCGCGGCCGAGCCTCCCGCCCAGATCCCGACGGGTCTGTCGAGCTGTGCGAGGCGGCGCGCCCAGGCCTCGCCCGCGGACCGTGCCGCGGGCCCGAAGGTCATGATCCCGAAGGTGCGCCCGGACTCGTCGACCCCCGGATCGGTGGTCGGCCAGCGGGGCACGCTGGTGTGCACGGAGGCCATCGGGGTCGAGCCTCCCGGATCCGCCGCCCGGGATGGGTGACCACGACATTACGGGCGAATGAAAGGCCTCACGAGACGATGATCCAGAGCCCGTACCCCACGATCGCGGCGACGGCGGCCAGGCAGACGACCGCGACGGCGGTGCCCACCGCCGGACTCAGCGCGGCCCGCGCGCCGTTGGTGGTGGCCTGCCGGGCGGACAGCCCCACCAGGGCGAACGCCACCAGGGCCACGACGGCCACCCCGAAGGCGAGGGAGGCCAGCACGACGATCCCGAGGGACCCCCAGGCGATGGTCATCGGTCCTCCCTCAGGCCGGGATCGGCTGCTCGGCCGGCGCCGGGGTGGCGGCCGGGACGTCGTTCACGTTCTCCGCGGTGACCGGCCTGCGCCGGGAGGCCGCGTAGATGCCCACCGCGACCGCCACCGCGACGACGGCGACGATCACCGTGCCCGCGGTCCCGGTCGAGGCCGCCCAGGCGGCGGCCGCCCCGACGACCGCGGCCGCGGGCAGCGTGACCAGCCAGGTGAGCGCCATCTGGCCCGCGACGCCCCAGCGCACGGTGGAGAGCCTGCGGCCCGCCCCCGCTCCGAAGATCGCGCCCGTGGCGACCTGCGTGGTGGACAGGGCGAAGCCCAGGTGCGAGCTGGCGAGGATCACCGCGGTCGACGCGGTCTCGGCGGCGAAGCCCTGCGGGGTCTCGATGTCCGAGACGCGCTTGCCGAGGGTGCGGATGATCCGCCAGCCGCCCATGTACGTGCCGAGCGCGATGGCCAGTCCCGCGGAGGCGATCACCCAGAACGGCGGACCGGAGTCCGGGGCGAGCACCCCGGCGGTGATCAGGGTGAGGGTGATGATGCCCATGGTCTTCTGGGCGTCGTTGGTGCCGTGGGCGAGCGCGACCATCGAGGCGGAGACGATCTGGCCCGCCTTGAAGCCCTTCCGGACGGTGCCGTCGTCGGCGGTCGCGGTGACCCGGTAGGCGAGGTACGTGGCGAGCAACGCGACCACCCCGGCGAGGACGGGGGAGATCACCGCGGGCAGCAGCACCTTGGTGACGACGGCGCCGAAGTGCACCGCGCCCGTGCCCGCGGCCACGAGGGTGGCCCCGATCAGCCCGCCGAACAGGGCGTGCGACGAGCTGGACGGCAGCCCCAGCAGCCAGGTGAGCAGGTTCCACAGGATGGCGCCGACGAGCCCCGCGAAGATCACCACCGGGGTGATCCGCGTGTCGTCGACCAGCCCGGAGGAGATGGTCCTGGCGACCTCGACGGACAGGAACGCGCCCACCAGGTTCAGCGCGCCCGCGATGATCACGGCCGTCTTCGGTCTCAGGGCGCCCGTGGCGATCGAGGTGGCCATCGCGTTGGCGGTGTCGTGGAAGCCGTTCGTGAAGTCGAACAGCAGCGCGGTCACGATGACCACGACGACGATCAGGGTCAGGTCCATGCTGGCGCGCCTTCGGCAGGGGGACGTACGACCCGAGGGTCCGGTCCGACGGCGACGGCCAGGGCGTTCCAAGATGAACGGAACATGAACACCGGATGGCGAACAGTTCGCATCCGGACGAACGGGACCTAACCGAGCTCGGGCCAGGTGAGCGCGGCGGCACCCCAGGTCGCACCGCCGCCGAAGGCCGCCAGGGCGACCTTCTGGCCCGCCTTGAGCAGGCCGCGGTCGTGCGCGTCGGACAGGGCGACCGGGATCGAGGCGGCCGCGGTGTTGCCCACCCGGTCCAGGTTCATCACGATCCGGTCCGCGGGCAGCCCGAGCCGCTGTGCCACGGCGTCGAGGATCCGGCTGTTGGCCTGGTGGCCCACGAACCGGTCCACCTCGTCGACGCTCCAGCCGACCCGGTCGAGTACCTCGCGCGTGGAGCGGGTCATGCGGTCCACGGCCTGCCGGTAGACGGCCTGGCCCTGCATCGCGAACCAGCGCTCCGCCGAGCCGGGGTCCCGGGAGCCGCCGCCGGGGGTGATGATCAGGTCCTCCTGGCCGCCGTCGGAGCCGAGGGTGAGCGCGTGCACCGTCTGCTCGCCGCCCGCGCGCAGCACCACGGCCCCCGCGCCGTCGCCGAACAGGAAGGCGGTGCGCCGGTCGTCCGGGTCGACGATGGTGGAGAACGTGTCCGCCGCGATCAGCAGGACGGAGTCCGCGGTGCCGCTCGCGATCAGGGCGGTGGCCGTGGAGAGGCCGTAGAGGAAGCCGGAGCAGACCGCGTTGACGTCGAACGCGGGGATCGGGCCGAGGCCGAGCTTGGTCGCGACGAGCGGGCCGGTGCCCGGACACGTGCGGTCCGGGGTGGTCGTGGCCAGCACGAGCAGGTCGACCTGGCCGCTGCCACCCGTCTGCAGGTCGTGCTTGAGGGCGCGGGCGCCCGCCTCGGCGGCGAGGTCGGAGGTGGCGGTGCCGGGGTCCACGTGGTGGCGGGTGGAGATGCCGCTGCGGGTGCGGATCCACTCGTCGGTGGTGTCCAGCCGCGCGACCAGGTCCTCGTTCGTGACGATCCGGGCGGGCAGTGCGTGCCCCAGCCCGCTGATCCGCGGGGTCCGGACCGCATCGATCGGGCCATACATACGGGACCACCCGGTTTCGGTCGGCGTCGGCGGACCGGGTCCAGTCTTCCACGTCGTGGGGATCGCACAACGGGGGTGTGACGGGGCTGTGTCGGGTTGACAACTGGGTTTCGAGTGGAAACCCTGCGGGAGTCCCCGACGACGAGGAGCCGGGCCCCCTGGAACGGCCGACGCCGTGATCGCCGGGTGCGACCCGTCGAGGCCGTATACGGCGCCGATGGGTCGGGAGCGGTGATCAAGGGTGTCAGGCGTGGCGGCCCAGGGGCGGGAAGGCGCCGGGGCCCTCGCCGACCTCGAAGATCCGGGAGGCGGGGCCGACGATCAGGGGGTCCGGGTCGGTGGCCACCGCGAGGTCCTTGCCGGGGTAGTCGAAGAGTCGGAGCACGTGCCGCATGGCTTCCAGCCGGGCCCGCTTCTTGTCGTTGCTCTTGATCACCGTCCACGGTGCGTCGGCGGTGTCGGTGTAGAAGAACATCGCCTCCTTGGCCTCGGTGTAGTCCGCCCACCGGTCCAGCGAGGCCAGGTCCATCGGGCTGAGCTTCCACTGCCGCACGGGATCGACCTGGCGGATGGTGAAGCGGGTGCGCTGCTCGGCCTGCGACACCGAGAACCACAGCTTGACCAGGTGCATCCCGCTGCGGACGAGCATCCGCTCCAGCTCGGGGGCGGCGCGGAGGAACTCCATGTACTCGGCCGGGTCGGCGAACCCCATGACCCGCTCGACGCCCGCGCGGTTGTACCAGCTGCGGTCGAACAGCACGATCTCCCCGGCCGAGGGCAGGTGCTGGACGTAGCGCTGGAAGTACCACTGGCCGCGCTCGCGCTCGGTGGGCTTCTCCAGCGCCACGACCCGCGCCCCCCGCGGGTTGAGGTGCTCGGTGAACCGCTTGATCGTGCCGCCCTTGCCCGCGGCGTCCCGGCCCTCGAACAGCAGGACGATCCGCGATCCGGTGGCCTTGACGTGGTTCTGCAGCTTGAGCAGCTCGATCTGCAGCAGCCGCTTGACCTCGTCGTACTCGGCGCGGGAGAGGCGCTCGTCGTACGGGTACCCCTCCCGCCAGGTGTCGACGGCCCCCTCCGGGCCCACCAGGACGGGATCGTCGTCGTCGGAGTCCTGCACGGCGTAGGCGTGCATCGGGGCCTGCGGGAGCTGGTCGGTCACGCGCGCGATCCTGACCGGTGGAGTGGGCCGGCGGGTGAACGCGGGATGACCGGTGGCCGACGTGTGGCGCTCACCCGCCGCCCGGCAGCTGAGCCCACAGCGCACACCGGTGCTCGGCGCCGAGGTCGATCAGGCCCGGGTCGACCATGCGGCCCTCCGGGGGGAGCCACAGGGTGGGCCCCTCGGGGCCCCTGAGCGCGGGCCAGTCCTGCCCCGGTGAACCGGTGCGCGCGAAGGTGGTCCAGTAGCCGATCATCCGGTCGGCGAGGCGCTGCTGGGCGGGTGTGGTCAGCAGGTTCCGGCCGTTCAGGTCGAACAGGTAGGGGACGTCCGTGGCGTGCGCGGCGCCCTGCGGCACCTCGGGCGTGGTGACGCCGTTGACGTTCGGCGCGGTGGGATCGGCGAACTCGTAGCCGTACACGGGGAGCCCGTGCCCGGCGAGCAGGGCGTTGCCCTCCAGCGTCGGCAGGCCCACGACCCGTCGGTGACGGCGGCGGCGAAGGCCGCGGTGGCGGAGGGACGAGGGTGGT
>NZ_JACBXB010000440.1 GCF_013870575.1 Pseudonocardia pini | reverse complement strand
CGCCGTCGGGCCCGACGCCGTGACCTGCCAGCGGGCGCTCGCCGACGCCGTCGCCGCGCACCCCGGCTGGACGACCGAGACCCTGCACGAGAGTGCCGTTCGGGCACAGCACCTGGAGGCACCGTGACCGAGCTCGACCTGGTGTTCCGCGCTCGCCGGGTGATCACGGCGTACGGCGAGGTCGACCGCTGCGTGGGCGTCAAGGACGGCGAGATCGTGGTGATCGAGCCGTACGACTATGCGCTCGAGGCGCGCGAGACCGTCGAGCTGGGCGAGGACGAGGTCCTGCTGCCGGGGCTCGTCGACACCCACGTGCACGTGAACGAGCCCGGTCGCACCGAGTGGGAGGGCTTCGCCTCCGCCACCGCGGCCGCGGCACTCGGCGGGGTCACCACGCTCATCGACATGCCGCTCAACTCCATCCCGCCGACGATCGACGTCGCGGCCCTGGAGGTCAAGCGCAAGGCGGCCGAGACCCAGTCCCATGTGGACGTCGGGTTCTGGGGCGGGGCGGTGCCCGGCAACGAGAACGAGCTCCGCGGCCTGCACGACGCCGGCGTGTTCGGCTTCAAGTGCTTCCTGTTGCACTCCGGTGTGGACGAGTTCCAGCCGCTCCCTCCGGAGGACCTCGAGGGCGTGCTCACCCGGATCGCCGCGATGGGCTCGCAGCTGATCGTGCACGCCGAGGACTCCGACGCGATCGACCGCGCCGAGACACCGCACGGCGAGCTGTACGAGAACTTCCTCGCCTCCCGCCCGCGCGGCGCCGAGAACCTCGCGATCGCCTGGCTGCTCGAGCGCGCCCGCTGGACCGGGGCGCGGGTGCACGTCCTGCACCTCTCCAGCTCCGACGCCCTGCCCATGCTGGCGAGCGCCCGCCGCGACGGGGTGCACGTGACCGTCGAGACCTGCCCGCACTACCTCACGTTCAACGCCGAGGAGGTCCCCGACGGCGCCACGCAGTTCAAGTGCTGCCCGCCCATCCGGGAGGCCGAGAACCGCGAGCTGCTGTGGGAGGGGCTGGGGGCGGGGGTGATCGACATCGTGGTGTCGGACCACTCCCCCTGCACCGCGGACCTCAAGCACCTCGACACCGGCGACTTCGGCACGGCGTGGGGCGGCATCGCGTCGCTGCAGGTGGGGCTGCCCGCCGTGTGGTCCGGCGCCCGGGTCCGCGGCCACGCGCTCACCGACGTGGTCGAGTGGATGGCCGCCGGGCCCGCACGGCTGGCGGGCCTGCCGCACAAGGGAGCCATCGCGTTGGGGAACGACGCGGACTTCTGCGTCTTCGCCCCGGACGCCGCGTTCGTGGTCGACGCCCACCGGCTCGCCCACCGCAACCCCGTCACCCCCTACGACGGCCGCGCACTGTCCGGGGTGGTCCGGCAGACGTGGCTGCGGGGGTCCAGGATCGACGTATCCACGCCACCGCGTGGACGCCTACTTCGACGAGGAGACCGATGACCCGGCCCACCACCCGTACCCCTGCCCGGCCCACGGGCCGAGAGGCGGCCCGTCTCGACGGGCCGGACATGGACGCGGAGTTCGTCCGGCTGCCGGACCTCGCCGCGCGGCGCCTGGGCGGTGCGGTGGTGGCCGCCAACGACGACTTCTTCGCCGACCGCGCCGCGCTCGTGATGCCGGGCCCGGTGCAGCCCCGCACGGAGTTCGGCTACCGCGGCAAGGTCTACGACGGCTGGGAGACCCGCCGCCGCCGCGAGCCCGGTTCGGACCACGCGATCGTCCGGCTGGGCATCCCGGGGATCGTGCACGGCGTCGTCGTCGACACCTCGTACTTCCGCGGCAACTACCCGCCGGAGATCTCCGTCGAGGCCACCGCGCTCGAGGACTACCCGGGCGAGGCCGAGCTGGCCGCGGCCGAGTGGGAGACCATCGTGGACCGCGCGCCCGCGAAGGGCGACCGTCCCAACGTCTACGAGGTCACCAGCAGGCACCGCTGGACGCACGTCCGGCTGACCATCCACCCCGACGGCGGCGTGGCCCGGTTCCGGGTCCACGGCGAGGCGGTGGTGGACCCGCGGCTGCTGCACGGCACCGTCGACCTGGCGGCGCAGGACCGCGGCGGACTCGTCGTGACCTGCTCGGACATGTTCTTCTCCTCCCCCGCCAACCTGTTGCTGCCCGGGCCCGCCCGCACCATGGGCGAGGGCTGGGAGACCGCGCGTCGGCGGGACTCCGGCAACGACTGGGTGATCGTGAAGCTCGCCGGGGTCAGCAGGCTGCGGGACATCGAGTTCGACACCACCCACTTCGTGGGCAACGCCCCCGGGGAGGTGCAGATCTCCGGGACCCGTGTGGAGGGGGACATCGCGCCCGAGGCGCTGGTCGCGCGCCTGTGGACGCCGGTCGTCCCGCGGCGGAAGGTCCGCCCGGACACCCCGCACCGCTTCCGGATCGCCCCCGGGGCGGGCACCGTCACCCACCTGAAGATCGACATCTTCCCCGACGGCGGCTTCGCCCGGCTCCGCGCCAACGGCGAGCTGGTGGACAGCGCCGTGGAGAAGGCGGCGGCCCACTGGCTGGACGCCCTGCCGCCCATGCACCTGCGAGACGCCCTGACCGGCGCGGCCCTCGACCCCGCCCTGATCAACGGCGCCCTCCGGGTGGCCCGCCAGCCCGGGGTGGAATGGCCGCAGGAGCTCCTGGACGCCTTCGCCCCCCGCCGCCTCTGACCCCACCCGCGTCATGGAGCCACGACTGTCGTTCCGACCCTCCGGAACGACGGTCATGGCTCCGTGATGCGGTGGGTCTTGGCGGCCAGGCGCCACACGCGGTCGCGCGAGAACGGCTGCTCGTACGGGCGGACGCCCAGGGCGCGGCGGATCGCGTTGCCGATGGCGGGCGCGACGGGGTTGTACGGGGACTCGCTCATCGACTTCGCGCCGTAGGGGCCGAGGTCGTCGCTCGTCTCCGCGAAGTACACCTCGGTGTCGGGGATGTCCGCCATCTGCGGCACCCGGTAGGTGCGGAACACCGGGTTGAGCACCTCGCCGGCCTCGCCGATCATGACCTCCTCGTACAGGGCCGACCCGATCCCCTGTGCCACACCGCCTTCCACCTGCCCGCGGCACTGCTCGGGGTTCATCACGGTCCCCGCGTCGGCGGCGTGGACGGACTGCAGGATCCGCACCTCCCCCGTCTCCGTGTCGACGGCGACGCGGACCCCGTGGACGTTCGCCGCCAGTGACCGCGCGTCCCCGAACTCCGCCCCCGTGGCCCGCAGCCCCTCCGGAACGAGCTCGGCGAACGGGACCAGCCGCTCGCCGACCCGCACGCCGTCGCGCTCCAGCCGCCCCCCGCCCGCCCGCTCGAGGAGCTGCTCCCGCAGTGCGAGCGCCGCACCGTGCAGCGCCTTGCCCGCCACCGTCGTGCCCGCCGAGGCGAAGGCCCCGGTGTCGTACTCGACGACGTCGGTGTCCGAGCCCCGCAGCACGATCCGGTCCACCGTGGTGTCCAGCGCCGTCGCGACGATCTGCGCGTGCACGGTGTGCGTGCCGTTGCCGAACTCCGTGGTCCCGACGTCGATGCGGTACGTGCCCTCTGCGTCGACCGCGACCGAGGTGCGCGCGACGTGCCCGAACGGCGCCATCGTGGCGATCAGCGCGAGCGCCATCCCCTCGCCGACCTGCCACCGCTCGCCCTCGGGCGCGGCGACCCCGTTCCCCCTGGCCAGCGCGGCCTGCGTGAGGTCGAGGCACTGGTCGAGCCCGTAGCTGCCCCAGACCAGGTCCGCCTCGGGCTCCGCGTGCTGGGCGACGTGGAGCGGCTCGCCCTCCCGCACGACGTTGCGCCGACGGAGCTCGAAGGGGTCGATGCCCAGCTCGACGGCCAGCTCGTCCATCGCCGACTCGACGCCCAGGATCACCTGTCCGAGCCCGTACCCGCGGAAGGCGCCCGACGGGACGTTGTTCGTGTAGACCACCTCGGCGTCGACGCGCTTGACCGGACACCGGTACACGCTGATCGACTCCGCGATCGCGTGGAACAGCACGCCCCGGGAGTGGTTGCCGTAGGCGCCGGTGTCCGACAGGACGTCGACCTTCATCGCCGTCAGCACACCGTCCCCGGTGGCGCCCAGGGTGACGCCGACCCGCATCGGGTGGCGGACCGACGTCCGCTGGAACTCGTCCGTGCGGGACAGCTCGTAGGCGACCGGCCGCCCGGTCCGCAGCACCGCGAGCCCCACCAGGTCCTCCGCGAAGACCTCCTGCTTCCCGCCGAACCCGCCGCCGACGCGGGCGGTGTGCACCCGAACGCGCTCCTCGGGCAGCTCCAACAGCCGGGCCAGCTCGCGCCGGGCGAGGAACGGGACCTGCGTGCTCGCGCGGATCACCAACCGCCCCTCGTCGTCGAGCCTGCCGAGGGCGCCGTGCGTCTCGAGCTGGGCGTGGCTCACCCGCTGGGTCCGCCAGGTGCCCGAGACCGTGACCGGGGACGCGGCGAGAGCCTCGTCCGGGGAGCCGCCGTGGCCTGCGTGGACGGCGAGCACCACGTTGCGACCCGCCTCGTCCACCCGGTCCGCGG
>NZ_JACBXB010000043.1 GCF_013870575.1 Pseudonocardia pini | reverse complement strand
GTGGTTCAGCGTGACGACCGGGCTCGGCGCGACCTGGCCGAGCAGCTCGTAGAGGCCGACGATCTGGCGCCAGTCGGTCTCCCGCGCGGTCGCTGCCTCGGCGTGCACGGCCGCGATCGCCGCCTGTAGCTGGTACGGGCCCAGCGGGCCGTGCCCCAGCGACTCGGCGACGAGGGCGCTGCCCTCCGCGATCTGGGCCGGGTCCCAGCGGCTGCGGTCCTGGTCGGCGAGGGGGACGAGATCGCCCTGCTCGTCCGTGCGGGCCGGTCGGCGGGCGTCGGTCAGGAGCATGAGGGCCAGCAGGCCGGTGACCTCGTCGTCGTCGGGGGCCAGTTCGTGCAGCAGCCGGGTCAGGCGGATGGCCTCGGCGCTGAGGTCGGTGCGGGCCAGGTGCTCGCCGCCCGACGCCGTGTACCCCTCGTTGAAGATCAGGTACAGCACCTGCCGGACGTCGCCCGGGGTGTCGAAGCCCTTGTCCCGCAGAGTCTTCTTGGCTCGGCTGATCCGCTGGGCCATCGTGGTCTCCGGCACCAGGAAGGCCGCGGCGATCTCCGCGGTGGTGAGCCCGCCGACCGCGCGCAGGGTCAGGGCGATCCGGCTCGGCGGGGAGAGGTCCGGATGGCAGCAGAGCGCGAGCAGGGTCAGAGTGTCGTCGGTGTCCGGCCGGTCCTCGGGCGGCGGCGGTTCGAGGAGGGCGAGCCGCTCCTCGCGGGCCCGGCTCGCGCTCTCGCTGCGCACCGCGTCGATCAGCCTGCGGTGGGCCACGGCGACCAGCCAGCCGTGGGGGTTGTCGGGGACGCCCTCCGCGGGCCACTGCCGGGCGGCGGCGAGGAGGGCCTCCTGGACGGCGTCCTCGCAGAGGTCGAACTGCCGGTGCCTGCGCACGAGCGCGCCGAGGACCTGCGGCGCCAGCTCGCGCAGCAGGTCCTCGACGCGCTCCGTCACAGGTCGCCGCCCACGTCCAGCAGCGGACGCACCTCCATCGGCGTGCTCACCTTGGGCCACCGCGTGGCGATCTCGACGGCCCTGGCCTCGGACTCGACGTCCACGATCAGGTACCCGCCGAAGTGCTCCTTCGCCTCGGCCAGCGGCCCGTCCGTGACGACGGGGCCGTCGGTCCCGTTGCGCACGACCTTCGTGCTCGCCGGGTCGGCCAGCGGCGCGGTGTCCACCAGCTCGCCGGACTCCCGCAGCTCGGTCATGATCGCGTCCATCTCGGCCATGAGGGGCTTGCCCTCGTCGCCGAAGAAGACCGCCCGCGTCTCGGCGTTGTCGTAGATCATCAGCAGGTACTTCACGATGGCTCCTCGTGATCCGGTGGGCCGCTCGACACGACCCTCTCGCACCGGAGTCGGAGCCGCGCCGTCGATCTCGACATCGCTAGTGTTCTCGATGTCGCCCCCGTAGCCCAACCGGCAGAGGCAGGCCCCTTAAAAGGGTCACAGTGTGGGTTCGAATCCCACCGGGGGCACCGGCTCGCTACCTGCCCGATCATGCTGTGACCTGCCAGTTCGTGCGCATCCGGTGATCTTGTCGAGTCCGGCGGTGTCCGGCGCTCACCGGCCCTGAGCGGGTGTCCACGCTGAATACGCGCTGAAGTTTCGCGAGTCGCGGGACAGTTCTCCGCTCGGGCGATGGGGCCGGGTTCGGGCGCCGCGAGGGTGGTTGAGACTCTGACCCCATGCGTCCTGAAGGCCCGCAGTTCAGTCCCGAGGAGCACGCCGAACAGCTCCGGCTGGCCCGTGAGCGGCTCGCCCAGCTGGAGAGCCTCGACCTGGCCCTCGGGCGCTGGCGCGAGGTCGTCGAGGCGATCGCCGCCTCGGCGAATCGGGCCGAGGCGGTGGCGGCGCTGCGAGGTCTGCTCGGCGTGGACGAGAACGGCGCTCACTCGATCGTCCAGCTTCAGTGGGCGCGGCTCACCCGCGACACCGTGGGACACATCCGCCAGGAGATCGAGGAGATCCGACGGGACATCGACCAGCTCGGAGGCTGATCGGTACGGAGGGTGTGCGGCTGCCCGATCATGTGCCGCCGCCGAGCGCCGTGGCGATCCTCAGGCGCGCAGCCTCGTCCTGTCCGACGATGCACTTGGCGTAGATCTGGTGGAGGACTGCGACGCTGTGTCCCGCCCACTCCGCGACCTGTGTGGACGGCACCCCGGCGTTGAGCCACGTCGACACCGCGGCGTGCCGGAGGTCGTAGGGCCGTCGGGCGAGCGGGGAGGCCACCTCATCAGCGCTCAGGGCTCGCACGCGGGCCTTCCGCCAGACCCGGCAGTACGTGCTCTCCGCGAGTTGGCCGCCCCGCACACCGCGGAACAGAAGCCCGTCCGGGGCGTTGCCGAACAGTCGCAGGTGTTGATGGAACAGGGCGGTCAGCTCGGGAGCGACGGGCACGACTCGGGTCTCGCCGCGCGCCCGGTGCTTCAACTGTCGCTCCTCACGACGAGCGCCGCTGTCCGTCCACGAGGCCCCGGCGGCGGGCGTCGAGGTCTCCAGCAGCAGCTCGCCCCATCCCGAGGTGGGCAGCGACAGGTTCGACTTGCGTAGCGTCGCGGCCTCAGCCGGACGGAGGGCGGCGTAGTACATCGCGCCGAAGAACGCGACGAGGGCGCGGCCACTCGGCTTCTCCTCCCCAACGGCGTCGAGCAGTGTACGAGCCTGGACCGGGTTGACGACGACGCGGCGGTCCACGCCCTTCACGGTCTTCGGTGCGCGCCATTTCACCGCTGTGATCGGGTTGCGAGCCAACAGGTTTCGCTCTACCGCGTACTCGCCGACGTTCACGATCACGCCGCGCTGGCGCTGGACCGTCGCGGGGGCGGCGGGCTCACCGTCGGTCCGGGCAGCGAGAGCGTCGAGCACAGTCCGGACCACGCTGGCCTGTCCAAGATCGCCGACCGGGCGGGTGCTGCGTTCCAGCCACGCCGCCGCCTGACGGATCTCGTCGGGTGCCTGGTCGAGCTGAGCCCGCCGATTGAAGATCCACGCGGTGAGGGCTTTTCGCAGCTCGTCCTCCGATGGCTTGCCCCGCTCAGTGGCGAGCAGCGCAAGCGTGGCGTTCGTCAGCGCGCGTGCCGTGTTCCGCCGCGAGTTGGGCGCGAGGTGCGGCCACTTCATCGCCACGTAGTCGCGCGCCAGAGCCAGCCACGGCACGTTCTTCTCGGCGCGGTCCATCGACACCGGAAGACCCGTGCCGACGACGAACGCCTCACCGCGCCGAGAAGCCGTGACCAGCTCGGAACGGAAGGCGTCGGCGAGCGCAGCGGTCTTGAACGGTTCCCGCCAGGGCTTGCCTCCGACGGTCCAGCGCACGGTGTGCGTCGAGGTTCGAGCGCCCGCATAGACCTCGGTCTTCCAGATCCGGACGTCGTAGGAGGTCTCCATCAGGCGGCCTCCTCGCGGTCGTCGAGCCAGCGCTCCAGCTCGATCCGACGCACGCGGAGATCACCGTTCGGGAGCTTGATGCAGCGCGGCGCCCGGCCCTTGGCCCGCCACTCGTAGAACGTGGAGCGCGAGATCCGCAGCTCGGCGCACAGCTCGGCGACGGTCAGACGCTCGGTTCCCCTGCTCATGCTGCCTCGCTCTCGGTTGCCGAACGGTTGTCGCCGGGTGGATCGCCCGCGGCGAGGAGTGCGGCGTCGTAGTCGGCGCGCCATCGCTGTCTCTGGTTGATCGCGTGCAGGAGAAGGACCTGCCGGGGTGGGACGTCGGTGTCACCGGGGGCGGTGCGTTCCCAGGCGAATGGCCCGTCGTCGACCGGGTAGGACGGCTTCACTCCGGCGCGGTCGAGCAGTTGCCGAACGAATTCCGCACGCTCGGTGCGGTGGTCCTTGAGGCTCTTGTTGGACCACTTCCGGGAGACGAGGACGCGGCGGCCGGCGATGCCGAGGTGTTCGGGCTTGTGCGCCTTGCTCTTGCACTGTCCCGGCTTCGTCGACAGTCGGGCGCCCTTGGGTTGGATGCCGTAGAGCAGCCAGATCCCGCACCGCGGCGAGCACGGCGTGATCGCGAGTTCGGCGGTGAGCCGGCGGTGGTGCTCGCGCAGCCGGGCCGAGGCGGTCTCGGTGAGCCCGGCGGCTTGGGTGATCGACTTGGTGAGGTACTTGGTCAGGTAGCCGACGTGGCGCCCGGCTTCCTCGGTTCCGCCGAGGATGCCCTTCACGTGGACCTGTGCCCCGAAGGTGACGACGTGGGTGGGTTCGGTGAGGACGTCGGGGTCGGTGGCCTCGTCGAAGGTCGGCAGCGGCTCGCGGGTATGCGGGTCGACGAACCCCTTGTCGCCGTCGGCCCAGCGGGGCAGCCGGTCCCCGCCGTGGGTGATCGTGTCGTGCGCCGGCCAGAACACCTGGTGATAGGTCGCGGCCGCGATCGCGCGGAGTTCGGAGCGCGGGATGGAGCCGCGGATGGCGGCGTGGAAGTGCGGCGCCCCGCGGCGCTGCGGCTCGACCGTGCCGAAGTACTGCACCTCCCACCCCACACACCGGCGGGTGTTCTGCCAGAACCGGTCCACCAGGCGCGGGAAGTGGATTGCATCGCGAGCGGCGCGGCGGTAGTCGTAGGACTCCGGATCCAGCGCAGCCCCATCCCCGTCGACCCGTCCGTACGAGTCGAGCGTGAGCGTGAGGAAGGTGGAGGGCCGGTACTTCCCGCCGAACACCTCCCCGACCGTGCGGTTCTCCACAGGGCGGCGCGGAAGGTCAGGAGCGTCCTGCCGCCTGCGCGTGGTCCTGCGTACGGCCTTGGGCAGCGGGTCGAGCGGAGCGAGCCGACCGCGGACGCCGGCGGCGCGGATCTCGTCGTCCAACTCGGCGACGGCTTCCCGGATCTCCTCGCAGTCCTCGTCCAGGCCGTCGGCGCGGGCGGTGGTGTAGGCCACGTGCAGATCCGACCGGTAGGCCAGGAGCCGCTTCTGGTGCTCGGTCGGGTCGGCGGGCTTGTCGAAGGGCTCCGCCTCGAGGTGCCATCCCTCGCGGGCTTGGACCATGCGTTCGCGGCGGGACTTCTCCGCGCACGGGCGGCATTGGTCCTCCCGCGTCGACTTGCACGGGGTCGCGACGACCTCGACCCGTCCGGTGGTCATGTCGATCCGGCGCATGGCGAGCGGGCGGATGCAGACGCCGTTGTCCTCGGCGAGCCGCTGCGCGACGTCATCCGACAGGGCGAGGAGCGCCTTCTGCGCCCGCGTCAGGTTGTCCTGGTCGACATGGCCCATCGAGTCCGTGGGGACCCCGTCAGGGAGCTTCTGGGTGCTCATGCTGCGTCCCTTCGGTCGATGGGGTGGCTGGTGCGCCAGTGCCGGGTGTCGGTGTGCCGGGTCGGCACGGGCTCGTTGCGGATGGCGTCGAGGCGGCGACGGATGCGCAGCTCCCGACGGATCAGGGCGACGACCACCCAGACCGCGCCGAGGACGAGGACGGCGGTCAGGAAGGTATTGCCCCAGAACGCCGCGGTCGGGCCGAGCGAGGTGGCGAAACCGGCGGCGAGCAGCAGGAACAGGCCGAGATAGATCAGGCGGGTTTCGGTGGAGCGGCCACGGCTGAACGCCATCACGCACCCCCGACCAGCAGGAACGACAGCGGCGGGTGGGTGGTCATGCTGCGGCCTCCGGTCGGTGCGGGGCGGGCAGGACGGCGGGGCCGGAGCCGTCGCGGACGTAGGCGCCCAGCTCGTCGAGGTGTGCGTCGTCGAGGTGGAACGCCCGCACCCGGTCCATCTGGCGGCGGCCCTCGGACAGCACCCACCCGACACCGGGGGTGTCCTCGGAGATCTCGTCCGCAGCAGCGCCACGGGCGCGGGCACCGTCACCGAGGGCGAGGTTGACCTGGTCGGGCTCGTCCAAGCGCATGGCGATCTTCGTCGGGAACAGGTGCCGGAAGTCCAGGACGGCCTTACGCGGGTCCTGCACCTGACCGATGACGCACACCCCGGGGGCACGCCCCTGGGAGGTGATCGACTGCAAGGCGGCGTTCGCGCGCGCCTTCAGTCCGCGGTCGGTCTGGTAGGCGACGACGTCGGCGAGTTCGTCGACGACCAGGAGCACGAACGGCTGCCCCGACTCGGGAGTCCACGCCTTCTTCTTCGACTCCCGGAAGTGCGCGGCGCGCTGGCGAGTGAGGGTGGCGACGTGTTCGAGCAGCTCCACCGCGTCCGCCCCGTTGTCGTAGACGAGGCGAGTGAACAGCCCGGGGGCGCGGCCGAGTTCCATCCCGCCCTTCGGGTCCACACCGAACACCTGCACCGAGCCCGAGCGGATGGCCGGGGCGAGCGCCCACAGCAGCGCCCACACCACCGAGGACTTCCCCGCCCCGGTGGAACCGACGACGAGCAGATGGTTCCCGAGCAGGCGCAGCACGAACTCCCTGCCAGTCTCGACCATCCCCACGACCAACCGACCGAGGTCGACCACCGCATCGGCAGCAGCCACGACAGGCGGCGGTACAGGGACGGCGAGGGTGTCGCGGTGGATGAGATCCAGCCAGATCCGGCGAGGCTTCTCGACCCGGACCCTGCACGAAGTGGCGCCGAAGGCGTGCGCCAGCTCGTCGGCACGCGCCTCGAAGGCCGCGGGCGCCTGCCCGTGCAGCAGCCCGACCAACACGCGGTCACGCCAGCCGTCGGCACGCACGCGACGGATGCGCGGGTAGCACCAGGTCCGCCCGACCCGCGCCGCGATCCCGGAGACGCGCATGGTCCGCCGCCAGACGAACGCGTAGACCCGCACCCGGCGGACCTCGGAGGCGAGCTGGTGGCCGAGGGTGCGGCGGAACGAGTCGCGCCAGCGCCAGGCCCACAGCCCGCCGAGAGCGACCGCGACCGCGGAGGCGCCCAGTGACCACCACCAGCTGCGCCAGAACCCGAGGACCAGCACGCCGAGCGCGACCGTGAGCAGGACTGGGTAGCGGTAGAAGCGCCGGACGACGAGGTTCACCACGACCGCCACCAGCCCGGCAGCGATCAGCGGCGAGCCGACGAGGAGGACCGGTTTGGGCAGCATCGTCCACCACGGCAGCCGCGGGCGTTCGACCTCCAACGGGGCGGGGGAGGTCCAGTCGTGTCGACTCATCGCCCGGCCCCCTTTCGGCGCGGTAGCGCGGTGAGCGGGAACAGCACCGATTGGGCGAGGTGATCGGCGCAGCGACGTCGGCGCGGGTCGGGTCGCTCCGAGCGGTCGGGAAGATGTGCCCGGCAGACCTCGCACCGATCGCGGCGAGCCGGCGGCGGGTTCACGCGGCCTCCCTTCCTGCGTCGAGGTGGAAAGGGGTCGGCTCGGCAAGTGCGTCGCGCTCCTCGGGAGTGGTCCCGGCGACGATCCCGAAGCGAGAACCGGGCAGCTCCCACCGCATCCGGTCGTCCAGGCAGGCGGCGCGAACCGGGCAACCGACGCAGACCCGGCGGGCGGCAGCGACCCGCGCGCGATAGTCGGGTGCGGTGTCGTCGGGGAACCACAGCTCCGGGTCGGTGCCCGGACGAGCGCATAGGGCGCCGGCGGGGAAGCCTATGACGGTACGGCCGCGCATCAGGCCACCCCCAGCTCTGCCCAGTTGGACAGGGCTCCGGCGGCGTCGGAGGTCGGGCGGCGCTCGGCGCGGGCGCGCCAGTCCGCGGCGGTGTCGCGCCAGAATCGGGATTCGTCGCGCTCGTGCAACTCGGCGCGGCCCACGGCGCGGACGTAAAGGAACGGCACTCCGTCCGGGGCGTGCCGGTAGAGCACCCGCCACCAGCGAGCGGCCCGGTCATGCAGCACTGAAAGCCGGTCGGCGAGGGCCGCGTGGTCGAGCGCGGATGTGGCACGCATGTCGTAGGCGGCGTTGAGCTGCAACCGGAGCCGGTGGAACGCGATGTCCACAATGGCCGGGACCGAGCCGGGGATGGCGCGGTGGTCGGGAACGAAGGCGGGCGGCTGGGCGTTGGGCGTGCGGGTCATCTAGCCTCGGTGTCCTTCCGAGTCTCGAATTGCCTGCTCAGGGCGTGTCGGATGAGGGAGACCGGAGGGGAGTCCGCTGGAATCGGGCTCCCCTCCACCCTCGGTGAGAGGTTGGTCAGGCGGCCTCCGATCCCGAGCCCGTCCGCGGAGACGGCTTGGCACCCACGGTCGGCGCGCGCATCCCGGAGGCCCGAAAGCTGTACGCCACCCGCGGGCGACCGCCGTTCTCCTGCACATACGGCGTCACGGTCAGGCCGTCGAACTCGACCGGGCGGAACGGCATCCCGGCGAGCGTCTCCGGCGGCACCGGCTGATGCGTGGCCGCGATCTTCACTGCCACCGTCTTGTCCGCCCGCCGGGCATCGGGGTCCGCGTCGAGCACCGACACCGACCACACCGGGAGCCCGGACTCCTTGTCGAGCTGCTGCACCGGACGCCCCGGAGCGGACTTGTCGAAGTCCCGCACCGCCTCCACCTCGGACACCACGTAGGCGCCGTGCGGGAACACGTCACCCATCGACACCTGGAACTTGTTCTTGATCGTCACGTCGGCTCTCCCCTTGATCGCAACTGGCTTATGCCACATGCCACACTAGAGTGGCATATGCCACTTGCGCAAGGGGTGACGCGCCGACTACGCGGCGACGCTCACCGGGCCAGCGAATACTCCTGGTGGAAGGCCCAACGGTCCGGCGGGTAGACCGCGTCGTCGAACTCGACGGGCCGGTTGTCCGAGTCGTAGGCGGTGAACCGGTAGACGAGCACGGGGGAGTGCTCGGGCAGTTCGAGAAGTCGCCGCTCGTCCTCGGTTGCCAGCCGCGCACACACCTGGTCACGGGCATACTCCTGAGCGCGCCCGGTGACCTCGGCGACGTACTTGCCCACCCCTCCGAACAGTCGTTCCTGATCAAGGACCCGCGGAGCCACCTCGGCGACCGTCCCGGCGAACCACGAAGTCGACAGCTCGATCGGCTTATCACCGGCCCCGCGGAGGAGACGAGCGCGCCGGACCACGCGGCTACCAGCGGCAACCTGCAACGCCTCGGTGACGTGCGCGGGGCCGGCCACCAGCTCCGCGGCCAAGAACTCCACTGACTCGGCGGCGCCGTACATCGTGCCCAGCGCACGCGCCCGCTCGTAGCGCTCCCGAGCGCGCGGCACGTTCTGGGTGTCCCGCACGTAGGTGCCCGAGCCCTGCCGCGACTCCACGAGTCCCTGAACGCGCAGCGACTCCAATGCCCGCGCAGCGGTCGGCCGGGCCACCGACCACGCCGCCGCCAACTCACGCTCAGAGGGCACCTCGTCTCCCGGACGGAGGTCACCCCGCGTGATCTGGTCCCTGATGTGACCAGCGATCTGCAAGTACTTCGGCAGTACCTGCTGCACCTCGGGCATCGTCGCGCCTCACCTTGCTCAACTGTCCTATGCCACTAGCCAGCATATGACTGTGATGCACTGTGATGCCCACTAGTCTCCTGTGATGTGCGGAGCCTGATCATCGCGGCCGGGGGCGGGGGAGACGCCATCACGGCTGCCCTGCTGCCGCCCCTGCTCGGTCAGGACGCCCCCGCCGTCGTCATGACGTACTCGTGGGACCGACTGCTCATCGACCCGCTCCCCGGCCCGCGCAGCGTCCGAGACTTCCAGGGGCTCGCCGAGGTGGCGCCTGGCGTCCACGAGGTCCTGTCGACGTCGCGCCCCATCGGTGGCGCCGGATCATCGCTCCCACGCCTCGCCGCCGAGCTCCCCGCCCGTCTACTGCTCCTCGACCCCACTCGCGGTGCCGTCGGGATGGCCGAGCAGATGGCGACCACAGCCCAGGTGCTCGGGTTCGACGAGCTGGTCCTCCTCGACGTCGGCGGCGACGCTCTCACCACCGGCGACGACCCCGGCCTACGAAGCCCACTCGCCGACCAACTCGTCATCGCCGCAGCCGCCAGAACCGGCCTCCCCGCCCGCCTGGTCATCGCGGGCGCAGGCCTCGACGGCGAGATCCCCACCGAGGTCGTGAACGAGCGCCTGGCCCAGCTCGATGCAACCGAGCTCTCGCCCCTCAGCGGGGCTGCGGCCGTCCGCAACGTGTTCACATGGCATCCGTCCGAGGCTTCCGGCCTGCTCGCGGCTGCCGCCGACGGCCGACGCGGGTGTGTTCAGGTCCGAGACGCTGGGGATCAAGTTCGCCTCACCGATGAGACCGCCCGGCTCAGGGGCATTGGACTTGATCGAGTTATCCATCTGGTTCCTGCGCAGCATCTCCTCCAGGTCGACTCACTTGACGAGGCCGAGCGAACAGTTCACGATCTCACAAGGGTTTCCGAGATCCAATACGAGAGTGCGAAAGCAAATCGGCGTTATGGGACCTCCGATCCTGAACTGTCCCCGGAGTGTCTCAACAGGTTGGACAACATCTCTGAAGAGGCGCTGAGGTATGGTGTCGACTACATCAGTACGCGGCGTCTTGCTGAAGTTTTCGGGATCGTAACACTGCACGCTTATAGCGCCTTGTGTGATCTTTTGAAGAGGTGTCGCTCGGACCGTTATGAGCCATCAATGTACCTTGTTCAAGGTCCGTTGAAGTGGTGACGGCACTTGATCGCCGGTCAGAGTAAAAGCTTTGAGCGTTGACCCGCTGCACGGATTTCGTTGCCGGAAAGCCGAGCTCGACTTTCGTCGATTCCTGCTGCTGGCCATTCTGTGACCAGGTCAAACTCTCCCGTCGGGACTACGCGCAGCCAGTATCCCTGACGAAACTGCATCACTCCATCTTGGATGGAGCCGAGTGTCCCGCTCAGTCCGACAAGTCTTGGCTCGTCGCTCGGAACAAGAACTCCTTCGTGGCGGAGGCGTCCGTAGTTGAGTAGATTAGTGGCGCGGACGGAGTCTCCGTCGATTCCAACGCGTAGAAGCTCAGGGTGTACCTCCGATAGGTCGCCCTGGACGGCGACCTCTAGGGCCCGCTCTGGGCTAATTGCTATTGAGGCACCTAGACCGGAGGCGGTTCTCAGCGCCGCGTTGAGTTCGATGAGGCATCCGTTCCGGAATGCTCGAACTCCAAGAATTGCGACTGCTCCGTCGAGACTTGCGGAGATGACCTTCTCTTGCGGGAGGTATGAGCCGATCTCGTTGTGAGGTGGAACCATGAGGGCCTGGGGGATCAGCGGAGCGTCCACCTCGGCCGTAGCGGATTCAAGGCGTGCGGTCGCTGCGATGAATGCCTCGTCGAAGAACATTCGACCAGGTTACTACCTGAGGTGGATGAGGCGCGCACCTACGCGTCCGATGCTGCGAACCGAGCTGCGCGGTAACGTGCCATCGAATCGAGATAGGTTGTCGCGACAAATATGTTAGCTCAGCGTAAGAACTCTCACCCGTCGGTGTTGTCGATGTTGGCCGGAGCGTAGCCCACTTGGACGCCGTCTAAAGTATCACATTCAAGCATTGGGGGGAAGTTCTCGGCGTTTGGCCGTATCGCAGTTACGTTCTTCACGTCGATCATCACCGGAGGGGGTCTCGTGAAAGCGCGTTTTTTGCGAGCGTGTGTCGTATTGTCGGCTGCGCTTGGACTACTGTTTGTGTCTGTTGGCTCTGCCAATGCGATCGAGCCGCGAGAATGTAGCGACTCAGACCCCACTCCACAGATTCGGTTGGTTCTTGGACCGGGTGCCGTGATCTGCTATGGCGGATCCGTCGGGAAATGGGACGTCGATAACATCTACGCTACAGGACTCGCGTCCGGCGGATACTATGGCTTCATCGGCACGGGTGGCGCAGTGAGCTACAGCTTTCGGCCCAACGAGTTCGTGAGGATTGACGGGAATGTGAGTTACATTCGGATCGATCCCCCGTTCTAGGGCGAGGTTCGATCGTCGCGTCTCGGTCGAATGCTCGGTGCGGCGCCTCCGGTTCATCGGAGGCGCCGTTCTGGCGTTCGTTGCAGTACCAGTTGTCACGCAAGCTGATCCTGTAGGCGATCCATGTTGCCGAATCCGCCTGTATGAGATCAAGGCGCCGCCTCCGGCGGCGCGGGCCGGCTACGCCGCCACCACTCAGCTCGCTCGCTCCTGCCTCCGGCCCGCTCGCGGCCGGTGGCACCGGCTACCCGGCCCACACCCGTAGATCGCGCCCTGACCCTACGATCGGACGATGAACGATCGCGCTGCCTTCTTCGACGCCACGGCAGACGGCTACGACGGCAACCCGTTCCACGAGGGCGTCGTACGCGACCTGATCGAAGGCCTTGCGACAAGCGGACCAGTCGGGCTCGCCGTCGACGCAGCAACCGGGACGGGTGCGGCGGCGGTCGTCATGGTCGATGCTGTCCGGCCGAGTCAGGTTCTCGCCGTCGACATTTCACCGGCGATGATCCGCAAGGCCCAGGCGAAGGCCGCGGAACGTGGGGTCGCGAAGCTTGTCACGTGCCAGGTCGGCGACGCCGCTTCGCTCCCGGTCTGCGATGGCGCGGCCGACCTCATTCTGTGCGCCTCCGCGCTTCACTTCCTCGGAGCCGCAGCGTTGCGGGACTGGCATCGTGCGTTGAGGCCCGGGGGAGAAGTCGCATTCAGCGTCCCGATGCAGTCGGATCTCAGGCCGTCTCCTGCATTCCGCAAGTATGTGACGACCGACATCGAACTGCCTGACGGCGTAGACGATGCTACGCAGCTCGCGGTGCAGTTTGGGTTCCGTGAGGCCCGGGCTTCGTTCACAGAGATCATGGTTGACGGACGACTCCGCCGAACGCTTGTTGTGCACGCCCGGAAGCCCTGACTGGATCTACGTGGGCTCCGCCCACACCCGGCACCGCTCAGAGATCGGGGGAGGTGCGGCGGGCGGTGATCTCCTCACGGCGCGCCGAGACGGCAGCCAGGTCGAGGGCCGGGGCACAAGGCGGGACGGCGTGCCCTGCGCCCCGGCCCTCGACCTGGCAGGGGTGAACCCGCGCCGCGAGGAGATCACCTCAGGCACGGGCTCGGAAACGGAGAGCGCGGCCGTCGAGGGGCGTGGGATTGTGACGCGGTGAACAGCGCCCCGGACGGACCGCCCGAGCTGTCGCCGGGCAGGTGGGTGGCTCCGGCCGGAGTCCTGCCCGCGTGGTCCTGGGGGCCGCAGGCGCGGGGGATCAGTCCACGTCTGGATCTTGCGCCCTGGTGGGTCCGGCTCTGGTACTCCACTCCTTTCGTCGACCGCTACGCGTACGCGTGGATGTGGCGCCACGGCTGTTGGGAGATCGGCCCGGCGACAGGCTGAGGAACGCGCCCACGCCGAATACGCGCCGAAGTTCGGCCCGCACGAAGGCATCTCCGACTGTTCTTGCAGGTCAGAGGGCATGATCGGCCGTCACGGCGGTTCCCCTTAAAAGGGTCACAGTGTGGGTTCGAACCCCACCGGGGGCACTCGCTCCGACCGGCCAGATCATGGCTCTGAGCTGGGTAGTCTCTCCCTGGTCGTCTCCAGGACCGTCCGGCCCATCACGGTGATCTCCGAGTCTTCACGCCCACTACGCGCCAAGTTTCGGCCCAAGGGCACGGCCTGAGCTGTCGACCGCCGCCCGCACGACGACGACCCGGCCATCCGGATCGGTGAGCTTGTGCTCGCCCACACGGAACCGTTCCGAAGGGCGAACCGTCAGACCCAGCCGAAGCCGCCCTGCGGTGCGCTCGGCGGAACCGGAATCGCGGCACGCCTCGACCTGCTCGCTGTACAGCACGAGCAGTTCAACCCTGATGTCAGCCACCAACTGATCATGCCGCGACGACCACGGGATGGCCGCCACCTAGCTTCGGCTGCGCTGCGACTCGGAGGTCCGAGAGCGGTCGCGATGCGACGCCGTGCGGCGTCCTCCTGACCGGCCATGCACTTCGCATAGATCTGCAGGAGCACGGCGACTCGGGCGCGCCTGGGGCTGGAGAGCGATCTCTCGAGACAACCTCCCCGAACACCGCACGATGGGCCCCCCGACTCCGCCTTCGCCCGGACCAGGGCCGGCCGGTCCTCGATCACCCCGCGCCCGCCGAGGCCGACGTTCCCTGCCGGCCCGACCTCGTCGTCCTGGGTGACGCCCCGAGCGAGTACCGAACAGGCCGCTCCGCCGCAGCGCCACCGGGCTCCGCCCGAACCCGGCACCGCTCGGATCGGAAGCACCCTCAGAACGTGGCGATCGGGTTGACCGGGCTGCCGGAGGTCCCGGCGAAGCGGACCGGCGCGACGGCGAGGTGGAAGTCCCACTGGCCGAGCTCGGCCGCCGTCCGTGCGCACGCCTCCAGGTCGCAGTTGTCGAGCAGCCACAGGCCCATCGCGACGAGGCTCACGGCGTGGACCGGCATCAACACGTCGTCGAACCCCGACGGCTGGACGTCCTGGGGGGTGTCGGCGCCGATCAGCGCGACCTCCCGTTCGTGCAGCCAGGGCAGGCAGGACGCGTGGCGGGAGGGGCGGTTCCGGCCGGAGTACGTGGTCGGCGGCGTCGTGTCCGGTCGGTGGGCCTCCCGCGGGGGCGGCGCACTGCAGATCCCGAAGACCGTGCGGGGCGCCGTGCGGGCCGATCCCGGGCACGTCCTCGTCGCGGCCGACGCGGCCCAGCTCGAGCCGCGGATCCTCGGCGCGATGGCCGGGGACGCGGCGCTCGCGCAGGCGGGCGGTTCCGCCGACCTGTACGCGGGCCTGGCCACGGAGCTCTTCGGCACGGCGGGCGAACGGGCCAAGGCCAAGATCGCCGTGCTGTCGGCGATCTACGGCCAGACCTCGGGGGACGCCGGTGCCCACCTCGCGCTGCTCCGCCGCCGGT
>NZ_JACBXB010000439.1 GCF_013870575.1 Pseudonocardia pini | reverse complement strand
GCCGACGAGGTACGTCGCGGTCGCCGCCGCGATCACCGAGTCCACCGGCAACGAGCTCGTCTCCGTCGCTCCGCTCGACCTCACCGACCAGGCGTCGATCCGGGCCTTCGTGTCCACCTGGGACGGCCCGCTGCACATGCTCGTGAACAACGCGGGGGTCATGGCGACGCCGCTGCGCCGCACCCCGCAGGGCTGGGAGCTGCAGTTCGCCACGAACCACCTGGGCCACTTCGCCCTGACGACCGGCCTGTACCGGGCCCTGTACGCCGCCGGGGACGCCCGCGTGGTGTCGGTGTCCTCCGGTGCGCACCTGCGCTCGCCGGTGGTGTTCGACGACGTCCACTTCCACGGCCGCGCCTACGACCCCTGGCTCGCCTACGGCCAGTCCAAGACCGCCAACGCCCTGTTCGCCGTGGAGGCGAACCGGCGCTGGGCGGGCGACGGGATCCACGTCAACGCGGTGATGCCCGGCGGGATCCGCACGGGCCTGCAGCGCCACCTCGACGCGGACGAGCTCTCCGCCCTGTCGGCCCGCGCCGTGGACATGGGCTGGAAGACGCCCGAGCAGGGTGCCGCCACCTCCGTGCTGCTGGCGGCGTCGCCGCTGGTCGAGGGCATCGGCGGGCGCTACTTCGAGGACTGCGCCGAGGCCCTGCCCGCCGCCCCGGGCACCTACGGCCGCGGCGTGGCCGCCTACGCACAGGACCCGGAAGCCGCCGAGCAGCTCTGGGACATCTCCACCGCGACCCTCCGCGCCTGACGGTGAGCGGCGTTGGTCGCTATGGCGACCATCGCCACTCGCGAGCGCTCAGAGACCGTGGCGGGACAAGAAGTCCAGGGTGAGGTCCGCGACGGTGCGCCAGCCCGCGTCGACCGGGAACGAGTGGCCCCGGTCCGGCAGCACGGCCCACTCCGTCACGCCGGGGCTCTTGGCCAGGATCTTGTAGGCCGCCGCGCTGGTGGCCTGCGGGACCGTCTGATCCTTCCCCGCCCCGACGACGAGGACCGGCCCCCGCTGCCGGTGCACGTCCACCGTGGCCTCGCTGTGCAGGGCGAAGTTCGCGAGCGCGGCCTGGAAGAGCGGCCGCATCGGCGAGGGGATCGCGTACGCGTCCCACAGCGCGTCGGCCTCGGCGCGGGGGACGGTGTTGGCGAACCCGGCGGCCCACGCGTCCTTGTCCAACACGAGGCTCCTGCTCCGCAGGCCCGGCTTGCTGAGGATCGGGAACGCCGTCTTGAGCTGCGCCGGGGGCAGGGCCAGGTTGCCCTTGAACTGGGCAGGCGAGAGCGCCACGCAGGCCCGCGCGCAGCCCTGGCCGATCAGCTTCTCGGCGATCAGGCCGCCGAAGGAGTGGCCGATCACGATGGGCTTCTCCGGCAGCTCGTCGATGAGCGCCGCGTAGTGGTCGGTGACGGCCGAGATCCCCAGGCCCGCGACCGCCTCGGGATCCGCGCGCGCCGCCTCTGCCGTCGCGGGCTCGCCGGGCCAGCCCGGGGCGACCGGCGCGTACCCCTTCTCGCCGAGCAGCTCGATCCACGGGTCCCAGCTCGAGGAGTGCAGCCACAGACCGTGGACGAGGACGACGGGCGTTCCGGGCACAAGGACCTCCACGACGATCGGCCTGGTCAGCGTATCCACGCTGTCGATCACCCGAACGCCGAGGAGCCCGCGCCGCCACGACCCGTGGGTGGAGCGACACGACGGGTACTGATCGCCTGTAGCAGGATGGCCGGGTGGAAGAGTTCTACTCGGCCTACCGGCACGGTTTCCTCCGCGTGGCCGCGGCCACGATCCGGACCAGCCTCGCCGACCCCGCCGCCAACGCGGCCGCCGTGCTCGAGAGCGCGCGCACCCTGCACGCGGACGGGGTCGGTCTCGTCGTGTTCCCCGAGCTCACCCTGACCGGGTACTCCCTCGAGGACGTCCTGATGCAGGACACCCTCCTCGACGCCGCCCTCGCCGGGCTCGACGTCGTGGTCGAGGGGTCTCGCGACCTGCTCCCGGTGCTGGTGGTGGGCCTGCCGATCCGCCACCGCCACCGCATCCACAACTGTGCCGCGATCGTCCACAGGGGTCGACTCCTCGGCGTCGCGCCGAAGTCCTACCTGCCGACCTACCGCGAGTTCTACGAGCGCCGCCAGGTCGCCCCGGGGGACGACGTGCGCGGCACGATCCGGCTGCGCGACTCGACGGGCCCGGTGGACGTGCCCTTCGGGCCGGACCTGCTGTTCACGGCGTCCGACGTGCCCGGCTTCATCCTGCACGCCGAGATCTGCGAGGACATGTGGGTGCCGATCCCGCCGTCCGCGGAGGCCTCGCTCGCAGGTGCGACGGTACTCGCGAACCTGTCCGGCAGCCCGATCACCGTCGGCCGCGCCGAGGACCGGAAGCTGTTGGCGCGCAGCGCCTCCTCGCGGTGCCTCGCCGCCTACGTCTACGCCGCGGCAGGTGAGGGCGAGTCGTCGACCGACCTGGCGTGGGACGGCCAGACCATGATCTGGGAGAACGGCGGCCTGCTGGCCGAGACCGAGCGGTTCCCGCGCGGGCCCCGCGCGTCGGTCGCCGACGTCGACCTCGACCTCCTGGCCGCCGAGCGGCTGCGGATGGGGACGTTCGACGACAACCGCCGCCACCACGCACCCGAGTTCCGCTGCGTCGAGTTCACCCTGGACCCGCCGCGCACGGACATCGGGCTCAAGCGCGAGATCGAGCGCTTCCCGTTCGTCCCCGCGGACGAGACGCGCCTGGAGCTGGACTGCTACGAGGCCTACAACATCCAGGTCAGCGGCCTGGAGCAGCGGCTGCGCGCGATCGGCCAGCCGAAGATCGTCATCGGTGTGTCCGGCGGGCTGGACTCCACGCACGCCCTGATCGTCGCGGCCCGGGCCATGGACCGGGAGGACCGGCCGCGCACCGACATCCTCGCGTTCACCCTCCCCGGCTTCGCCACCGGCGACCACACCAAGAACAACGCGTACCGGCTCGGCGAGGCCCTCGGCGTCACGTTCGAGGAGATCGACATCACCGAGACGGCTCGGCTGATGCTGAAGAACCTGGAGCACCCCTTCGCCGACGGGGAGCCGGTCTACGACGTCACGTTCGAGAACGTCCAGGCGGGCCTGCGCACGGACTACCTGTTCCGCGCGGCCAACCAGCGCAACGGGATCGTGCTCGGCACCGGCGACCTCTCCGAGCTCGCGCTGGGCTGGTCCACCTACGGCGTGGGCGACCAGATGTCGCACTACAACGTCAACGGCGGCGTCCCGAAGACGCTGATCCAGCACCTGATCCGCTGGGTCATCAGCTCGAAGCAGTTCTCGGACGAGGTCGGCGAGGTCCTGCAGTCCGTGCTGGACACCGAGATCACCCCGGAGCTGGTCCCCTCCGACGCGGGCGAGGTGCAGAGCTCGGAGGCGAAGGTCGGGCCGTACCCGTTGCAGGACTTCACCCTGTTCCACTACCTGCGCTGGGGCATGCGGCCCGCGAAGATCGCGTTCCTGGCGCACCACGCGTGGGGCGACGTCGAGCGGGGCGACTGGCCGATCGGCTTCCCCCCGGAGAAGCGCGGGATCTTCACGGTCGCGGACATCCGGAAGTGGTCCGAGGTGTTCGCGCAACGGTACTTCTCGTTCTCGCAGTTCAAGCGCAGTGCGCTGCCCAACGGGCCGAAGGTCTCCGCGGGCGGGTCCCTGTCGCCGCGCGGGGACTGGCGGGCGCCGTCGGACATGTCGGCGCGGATCTGGCTCGACGAGATCCGGCGGGAGATCCCGGAGTCTTAGTCAATCGTGATGATGACTGAGCCGGACGGCGTAACACTGCGCGCTCCGTGACGACTTCTCGGGCGAGATCATCCGTCCGAGGGAGGCGTCGTGCCCGACCGTCACACACAGTGGGGGGCGTCCGGCTGGGGCTGCAACGCCCGCGAGCCCTGGGCGGCACCGCTCTTCACCGGCGAGCCGACCGCGGCCCAGCGGGTCCCCGCGAGCGTCGCGACCCTGGTCGCCCTGGCCGTGGTGTTCGTGTTGCTGGCAGGCGCCGCCTACCTGTACGCAGCCCTGGCCCTCCTCTGACCTGCACGAACGGCACTCTCGCTCAGACCTACCGCGCGAAAGTGCCGTTCGGGCGATGAGTTCTCCGGGGCTGCCGGGTCCACCCCGACATGGAGACCACGCAGACCCCGCACCGGGCAGGACGTCGCGAGTGGACGGGACTCGCCGTCCTCGCGTTGGCCTGCCTGCTCTACGTCATGGACCTCACCGTGCTGCAGCTCGCGGTGCCCGCCCTGTCCGCCGACCTCGAACCGTCGAGCAGCCAGCTGCTGTGGATCATCGACGTCTACGGCTTCATGGTCGCGGGCGCCCTGGTCACGATGGGCACCCTCGGCGACCGGATCGGGCGACGAAGGCTGCTGCTGATCGGCGCGGTCGCCTTCGGCCTGACGAGCGTGCTCGCCGCCTTCTCCACCACGCCCGAGATGCTGATCGTCAGCCGGGCGCTGCTCGGGATCTCGGGCGCGACCATCGCCCCGTCGACCCTGTCGCTGATCTTCCACATGTT
>NZ_JACBXB010000438.1 GCF_013870575.1 Pseudonocardia pini | reverse complement strand
CCCGACCAGGAACCCGCCGACGGCGAGCGGCGCCTGCGGGGGGAACGGGCCGCCGGTGACCGCGACGCCCAGGAACACCAGGTTCCCGGTGATGTTCGCGACGAACACATGGTCCATCGCCAGGAAGGACACCACGTCGACCATCCCGGTCACCACGGTCGCCACCAGCATCGCCGCGGTACGACGCTCCATCAGCCCGGCTCCGCCGCGAGCGCGGCGGCTCGCTCGGCCAGCCGGGCCCCGACCTCCCGGGCGCGGTCGCGGACCAGCAGCCTGCCGTCCCGCTTCACCACCCGCCCGTCGACGAGGACCGTGTCCACGTTCCCGCTGTGCGCGTGGGTGACCACGGCCCCGACCGGGTCGGTGGCGGGGGCGATGTTGGGGTCGTCGAGCCGGACGAGGATCAGGTCGGCCCGCTTGCCGGGCTCGAGCGAGCCGATCCGGTCGGCCATCCCGAGCGCCCGCGCCCCGTTGATCGTCGCCCACTCCAGCGCCTGCATCGCGGTGACCGAGACCCGCTCGTTGAGCGACCCGCCTGCGTTCGCGATCCCCTCCAGCGACGCCGCGATCCTGGCGTTCAGCGCGGGGTCGGTGCCCGCCTCGGCGAGCCGGTCCAGCTCGAGCACGGCGTGGTGGCGCTCGACGTCGAGGCTGCGCCGGATCGTCTCCAGCATGCTCGCCGAGGTGGTGATCTCCGAGTCGGTGCCCAGCGCAGGGGTGCCGCCCGCCCGCATGACCCGCTCCAGCAGCGGCCTGCGCGGCGTGCCCTGGATCTCGGCCGCGGGGGTCGCCGTGACCGAGACGCCCGCCCCGGTGAGCACCGCGAGCTCCTCGTCGCCGAGGAAGTTGCCGTGCGCGAGGTTGTGCCGCGCGGAGAGCAGCCCCTCCTTCTCCAGTACCCGGTACCCGTCGGCGACCAGCCGGTTCGCCGTGCCCCACACGTGGGCCGACGTCGGCAGGTCCAGCTCCGCGGCCAGCGCCAGGTCCGCGCGGGTCACCTCGAGCGTGGAGTAGTCCGGCCCCAGGATGCACAGGGCGAGCGTGACCAGCGCGGAGTCGTCCGCCAGCTCGGCGCGCAGCCGCGTCGCCTCGCCGCGCGGGTGCGGGACCCGCGAGAAGTGGGGCTCGCCGGGCCGCGGCGGCGGCTTGACGGTCCCGTGCCCGAACACCGCCCGCACCCCGGACTCGCGCAGCGCGGCGACCGAGTGGTCGGAGAAGGCGGGGGTGCGGTTGTCGTGGCACCAGTCGAAGACGGTGGTCGTGCCCGCGTCGAGCTGGCCCCACATGCCCAGCAACGTCGAGTCGAGGTTGTCCTCCGGGACGAGCCGCCGCGCCAGTCCGGCGTGGACCCGGGTGAAGTAGTCGTCGGTCACCCAGTCCGCGCCCGTCCCGCGCAGCAGGGTCTGCCAGCTGTGCAGATGGGTGTTCACGAGGCCCGGGAGCACCGCGCAGCCGCGGCCGTCGATCACCTCTGCGCCCGGGTGCTCGCGGGTCCCCGTGGGGACGATCGCGCGGATCACCCCGTCCTCGACGAGGACGTCGTGCGCGGGCAGGTGGTCCACCCGCCCGTCGACGGGGACGACGACGGCGTCGGTCACCAGGGTCCTCACGCCGGGCTCCCCTCGACGACCGGGACGCCCCGCAGCTCGCCCGCGCGCTGTCGACGGGCGACCCACCAGATCGTGCCGATCGCCAGCGGCGCGATCGCCATCGGATAGAGGATCGGCGCGGTCAGCGACCCGGTGCCGTCGGCCAGCAGGGTCGCGATGTACGGCGCGAAGCCGCCGAAGAGGGCGACCGTGACGTTGTAGCCCAGCGAGAGCCCGGTCGTGCGGACGCGGGCCGGGAACAGCTCGGCCAGCGCGGCCACCATCGGGCCGATCGACGCGCTGATCACCAGCTGCAGCACGAGGATCAGGGCGAGCAGCGAGGGCACCCCGGGGTTGCCCACGAACAGCGCGAACATCGGGTAGGCGACCACGAGGAAGAGCACCGCGGCGCCACCGAGCAGCGGCAGCCTGCCGATGCGGTCGGACAGCGCACCGAAGACCGGGATCAGGACCAGGCAGAACGCCGACCCGACGACGAGCAGACCGGTCACCGTGCCGCGCGCCATGCCCAGCTGACCGACGCTGAAGGCGTTGAGGAACTGGTTGGCGACGTAGCCGGTCGCGGTGCCGAAGCCCCCGATGCCGATCACCGCGAGGATGCCTCGCCAGTGCTGCGTGAGCGCCTCGCGCAGCGGCGTGCGCTGCTCGACGTCCGTGTCGATCGCCTGGAACTCCTCCGGCTCCCGGATGCCCGATCGGATGTAGAGCGCGATCGGGACCAGCAGGAACCCGATGACGAACGGGATCCGCCAGCCCCAGGCCCCCAGCTGCTCCTCGGTCAGGCTCGCGTTGAGCACGAAGGCGCACAGCGTGGCCGTCAGCGTGCCGAGCACGAAGCCCGCCTGGTGGAAGCTGCCGAACAGACCCCGCCTGCGCTCGCTCGCACTCTCGGTGATCAGCGCGGCGGCCCCGCCCCACTCACCGCCCGCCGCGAAGCCCTGCAGCAGCCGCAACACCACCAGCAGCACGGGCGCGGCCACGCCGATCGAGGCGTAGGTCGGCAGCACCGCGATGCCCAGGCTCGCGACCGCCATCGCGAGCATGGTGATCACCAGCAGCCGCTTGCGACCGTGCTTGTCGCCGAGCCTGCCGAGGATCAGCGCGCCCGCGGGCCGGGCCACGAACCCGAGCCCGAACGTGATGAAGGCCGAGAGCAGCGACGCCGTCGGGTCGTCGCTCGGGAAGAACTGCTGCCCGATCGTCACGGCGAAGAAGCCGAACACGGTCAGGTCGAACAGCTCGACGTAGTTGCCGATCGCCGCGGCGGTCACCGCGCGGACGTCGGAGCGGCGCCGGGGGGCTGGAGGCTGGGGCATGGGAGTCCTTCACCGGAGGAGGGGCAGGGTCGCCGCGCTGCGCCGGGCACATCGTCAGGCCTGGGTAATGTGCTGTCCAAGAGATCGTCGCGATGGATCGATCTCGTGAGGAGATGGATGTGGACCTGCGTCAGCTGCGCTGCGTGGTGGCCGTCGGCGAGCACCAGCACTTCACCAGGGCCGCTGAGCAGCTCGGACTCGCGCAGTCGGCGGTCAGCGCGCAGGTGCGGGCGCTGGAGACCGAGCTCGGCGTGGTCATCTTCGAGCGATCCAGCCGGAACGTGAACGTTACGGCGCCCGGCGAGCTCGTCCTGGCCCGCGCGCGCACGATCCTGGGCCAGGTGGACCGGCTGGCCGACGACGTCCGCCCCACCGACGACGTCGGCGGCACCGTGCGGATCGGCACCATCTCCAGCACCAGCGCGGTCGTGCTGCCCGCGGTGCTCGCCGCGCTGCTGGAGCGGCACCCGGGGATCACCGTGTCGGTCAGCTCGCGGATCAGCAGCGTGATCGTGCGCGAGGTGCGGGACGGGACCGTGGACGTCGGGATCGTCGGGGCGCGGGCCGGGCGCGTCACCCCGGGCCTGGAGTTCCGCAGGCTGTGGAGCGAGCAGATCCTGGTGCTGGCACCGCCCGGGCACGCGCTCGCGTGCAGGCGGCGGGTGCGGGTCGCCGAGCTCGCCGACCTGCGGCTGGTCGACTACCCGCTCGGGGCGGGCACCCGCGCGGAGACCGACCGGATGTTCCGCGAGGCGGGGGTGTCCCGGGTGCCGCGGCTCGAGGTGGACAGCACGGAGCTGATCGTCGAGCTGGTGCGTCGGGGGCTCGGCGTCGGGCTGCTGCCCGCCGGTCCCGCCGTCGCGTTCCCGGACCTGGTCACCGTGCCGGTGGTCGACGGCCCGACCCGCTCGGTCTGGGCGGTCTCCCGCACGGGTGACACCGCCGCGCCCACCCGCGCCCTGCTCACCGTGATCGACTCCGTGGCCGGGTCACTGGGCTGAGCCTCAGAGCCAGCCGCGCTCGTCGGCGGTCCGGACGGCCTCGGCGCGGGTGCGGGAACCCGTCTTCCCGATCGCGGCGGAGAGGTGGTTGCGGACGGTGCCCTCGGACAGGTGCAGCCGCCGCGCCATGGTGGAGACGGTGGCACCGTCGGCCGCGGCGAGCAGGACGTCCCGTTCCCGGGCGGTCAGCGGGCTCGCCCCGGAGGACAGCGACTCCGCCGCGAGCACCGGATCGACCACCCGCAGACCCTGGTGCACCCGCCGCACGGCGTCGGCGAGCTGCTCGGGCGGCGAGTCCTTCACCACGAACCCCGACGCCCCGGCCAGCATCGCCCGCGCCAGGTACCCGGGCCTGCCGAAGGTCGTGAGGATGACGATCCGGCAGCTCGGCAGGCTGCGGTGCAGCTCGGCGGCCGCGGCGATGCCGTCGGGGACCGTGCCGCCGGGCATCTGGACGTCGAGCAGGGCGACGTCCGGCTTCGCCTCCGCTGCCGCGCGCAGCACCTCGTCCCCGCTGCCCGCCTGCGCGACCACCTCGATGTCTCGCTCCAGCCCCAGCATCGCGGCGATCGCACCGCGCACCATCGCCTGGTCGTCGGCCAGGAGCACCCGGATCACGAGGACTCCGCGG
>NZ_JACBXB010000437.1 GCF_013870575.1 Pseudonocardia pini | reverse complement strand
GGCGTACGTCTGGCCGTGCCGGAACACGTGACCGGGGGTGTCCCAGAACGGCGCGGCCACCGCGCCGCTCGCCACGACCCCGCCCAGCGGCTGCACACCGGAGGTCACCCCCTTGGCGAAGGTGATCAGGTCCGGTGTGATCCCGAAGCGTTCGGTGCCGAACCAGTCGCCGAGGCGGCCGAAGCCGCAGATCACGGCGTCGACGACGAAGAGCACCCCGTGCCGCGCGCAGACCTCCGCCGCGGCCTCGACGTACCCGGGCGGCGGTGGGAGCACCCCGCCCGCGCCGATCACCGGTTCGCAGAAGAAGGCGGCGACCCGCTCCGGGCCCAGCTCGCGGAGGGTCTCCTCGAGCATCTCGGCGTCGTTCCACGCCGTCTGGACCACGTCCGGCACGAAAGGGGGCGCGACCCGGTTGCCGGGGATGCCCGCGAGCGACGTGCCGAGGCCGTGCGTGCCGTGGTAGCTGTGCTCGCGGTGCAGCAGGATCGTGCGGTCCGGCTGCCCGGTCAGCGCGAAGTGGGCGCGGGCCATCTTGGCCGCGGTGTCGATCGAGTCGCCGCCACCGCTGGTGAAGAACACCTTGGCGTCGGCCATCGGGGCGCGGGCGGCCAGGGCGTCGGCGAGGGCGAGCGCCGGTTCGTTCGCGAAGTCCGTGAACAGGTGGTACGCGTCGAGCGTCCGCAGCTGGGCGGTCACCGCGTCGACGATCTCCCGACGGCCGTGGCCCGCGTTGGCGTACCAGAGGCTCGCGGTGGCGTCGAGGTAGCGGGTGCCCGCGGAGTCCCAGAGCCAGACGTCCTCGGCGCGCGTGATCACCACCTGCGCCCGGCGGACGGACGCCATGGCGGCGAACGGGTGCCAGAGGGTCTCGGTTCCGGTCATGTCGCTCCTAGCTGATCGAGGGTGGATCGGGGGGAGTAAGCAAGGGGGTACACGAGAAGCGAGGAGGCGTGAAGTGTCGTACGACGCTGTGCTGGCCGAGACCGTGGGCATCCGCGGCCACGGGGACGACCTGGTCGAGGCCTACACCGCCCGCCCGATGGCCCCCGGGCCGCGCGGCGGGGTGATCGTGATCCACCACATGCCCGGCTTCGACCGGGCGACGAAGGAGATCGTCCGGCGGTTCGCGGTCACGGGGTACGACGCGATCTGCGTCAACCTCTACAGCCGCGAGGCCCCCGGCGCCGAGCCGGACGACGCGGCCGCCACCGCCCGCGCCCAGGGCGGCGTGCCGGACGAGCGGTTCGTGGGGGACGCACGGGCCGCGGCGCGCTGGCTGCGCGACCTGCCGACGTCGAACGGCAGGGTGGGGACGATCGGGTACTGCTCGGGCGGTCGGCAGGCCTTCCTGACCGCCGTCGAGGTGGACGTCCAGGCGGCCGTGGACTGTTACGGCGCCTTCGTCGTCGGCAGGCCGCCGGAGGGCTTCCCGCTCCAGGTCGCCCCGCTCGCCCACCGGGTGCCGGAGGTCGCCGCGCCGCTGTTGGGCCTGTTCGGCAACGAGGACGCCCACCCGTCGCCCGCGCAGGTCGACGAGCTGGAGAAGCTGTTGCAGGAGAACGGGAAGAGCGTCGAGTTCCACCGCTACGACGGCGCGGGGCACGCGTTCTTCGCGGTCGACCGGCCCGCGTACCGGCCCGAGGCCGCGGTCGACGGCTGGCGGCACATCGAGGCCTTCTTCGCGACCCACCTGGGGGCCTGACCCGTGTGCACCTACTCCACCGAGAAGGTCGAGGTCGAGCGGAGCAGCGCGAAGGGCCCCGCGGGGTGGTTCCCGCTGCGGACGGCCACGGTCTACTACGACCATCCCGTCCACGCCCCGGACGACCACACCGTCAACATCGACTTCCTCAACCCCGACCAGGGTCCGGGCGCGCGGGTGGCCGTGGAGCTCTCGCTCGACACCGCCCGTGAGCTGATCGCGGCCCTGCAGACCACGGTGGACCGCGCGAAGGATCACTAACGCCCGCAGGTATCTCGGCGAACCCCTCCGTGCTCGGGTAGGTGACGGAGGGGAGCCGGGATGACACTCGAGGCGACGGGCCGACGGGATCTGGCGGAGTTCTGCGGTGAGGTGTCGACGATCCAGGAGGTCGTCGCCGCGCTGACCGCGATCCGGGACGCCGCCGCGGCGGACATCACCCGGCCCGCGGTGGACGGGATCTCGGCCTTCACCAGGCTCTACACGATCATCACGCAGAACGTGCTGGACACGGTGGAGGGTCGGAGACCGAAGCGGGAGTTCCGTGATCCCGAGTTCCTCACGCTGCTCGACCTGGAGTTCGCCAAGCGGTACCTCGCGGCCGTGAGGGCGTACTCCGAGGACTCGCCGGGCACCCCGAAGGCCTGGAGCGTGCTGTTCCGGCGCAGGCGAGCGCCGGGGATCCGGCACGTCAACTTCGCCGCCGCGGGGGTGAACGCGCACGTCAACTTCGACCTCACGTTCGCGTTGCTGGAGACCTGGCGGACGTTCCCGCCCAACCGGGACCGACACCACGACTACAACCAGGTCAACGGCATCTTCGCGGACGAGATGAACGGACTCCGGGACGACTTCGACGCCTTCCTGTCCGAGATCGACGTCGACGGCAGCCCGGCCGACAGGATGGGCAACCTGCTCTCGGGCCTGCTGGTCCGCTGGACCCGGGCGGTCGCCTGGTGGGCGGCGCGCTGGGTGTGGCGGCACTACGACCCCGTCGGCACGCTGGGCGGTCTCGCGTACCGGAAGGCCTACGACCGGATGCACCGTCGGCAGGACCGGGCCGCGCAGGCCGTGGGGTGGGCGGTCCTCAAGGCGCCGCGCATCCCCTGAGGGTCGCCCACCGGGTCAGGGCCGCCCGCCCGTTCCCTCACGGCCACTCGGCCGGACGCCGGGTCCAGGCGCTGACCAGCGGGGGCAGGAGCACGGTCGCGTCCGCGGCGGCCGCCTCGGCACACAACCGGTCGGGCAGGTCCGCGAGGTCGGGGAGGCCCTCGGTGAGCTCCGGGCCGAGCCGCTCGACCACCGGCAGCAGCGCACTCCACACGCCCATGACGAAGGCCAGGACGTCGGGATCCGACATCCGGCCGAGACAGCCGCCCAGGGTCGACCGAGGGGCGGGCAGGCCGGCCTCCCGGAACACGCGGTGGAGCGAGGTGCCCATCTCCGTCCGCGCCCCCGCCGTGCGGAAGGCCGCCACGATCAGGTCGCGGACCCGGGTGAACAGCGGCAGCTCCGGGACGCTGCGGGCGGCGCTGACCTCGAAGTCCTGGAACGTCACCACGCCACCGGGCCGGACCAGGCCCGCCACCGTGCGGAGGGCCCCGACCGGGTCCGGCAGGTGCATCAGGATCAGCCGCCCGACGACGGCGTCGAACGGCTCGGGCGCTGTGTGGTCGGGCGCTGTGTGGTCGGGCGCTGTCTGTTCGGGCGCTGTCGGCTGGGTGATGTCGACCTGCCTGAAGGAGATCGTCGAGACGCCCTCGGCGGCCGACCGCAGGGCCGCCACGTCGAGGATGTCCGCCTGCACGTCGACCGCGGTCACCGAGCCGGTCGGTCCCACGATGCGGGCCGCCGCGAGCGCGACGTCCCCGGGACCACACCCGACGTCGAGCACGCGCATCCCGGGCTCGAGCCCGGCCAGGCGCAGCGCCTGCTCGGTGTGGTCGCCGTAGAGCCGCCCCTGGAGCAGGAGCCGCTCGACCTCCGGGTCCTGGTGACCGAGCACGTAGCCGGTAGCCGCTGCCATGCGGCGAGTCTCGCAGCGTGAAGACCGGCGAGGGTCGGGGAGGCGTGAACAACTCCGCACGCGCCGGGATCGCGCGCGGTGAGGAGTGGCGGGTATGACAGTCCGGTCGACGACTCGGCCGGCTAACCTCTCCTGGTGTCCGACCGTCCGCGCACCGCCGCGCCCGCCGCCGATCTCGCCACCACGGTGGTCCTCGCGGCGTTCATCGCCGTCCTCGGCCTGTTCCCGGGGGTGTACGTCGGGGCGAGCGGGGTCCCGATCGTCGTGCAGAACATGGGGCCCTTCCTCGCGGGTGTGCTGGTCGGGGCGCGCCGGGCGGTCCTCGCGGTGCTCCTGCTGCTGGCGCTGGTCGCGATCGGGCTGCCGTTGCTCTCCGGGGGCCGCGGCGGGCTCGCCCCGTTCGTCGGCCCGAGCGGCGGGTTCCTCGTCGGCTGGATCCTGTCCGCGCTGGTCAGCGGCCTGATCGTGCAGCGCTCCGCGCGGCCCCGGCTGCCGCTGCTGCTGCTCGCCGCGTTCGCCGGGCTCGTCGCCGACTACCTGATCGGGGTCCCGTGGCTGGCGATCCAGACGGGCTCGTGGCCCACGGCGTTGACCGGCTCGCTCGTGTTCGTGCCCGGTGACCTGGCGAAGGTCGTCATCGCGGCGCTCGTCGCCTCCCTGGTGCACCGCGCCCTCCCGGGACGGTTCGTGGGGCGGGCGTGACCCCCGTCCTCGGCGGCGCCACCCTGCCTCCGGACCTCGCGGCCCGGGTCGGGGGAGCGGCGGCCGAGCTGGCCCGCCGAGGGATCGGCCCCGGTGCGCGCGTCGCCGTCGACGGCTCCGACGAC